>JAEXTI010000575.1 GCA_023406965.1 Chloroflexota bacterium | reverse complement strand
CCATTCATTACAGCGAGCCGCAAATCAACGAGGGCGCGGCCTACCTTTTCTTAGGCTCTGCCTCCGGGCTCGAAACTACTCCCGCATGGATGATGCAGAGCGATCTGGTTTCAGCCCAATTCGGCTACGACGTGGCCGGAATTGGCGATCTCAACCACGATGGTTACGCCGACATCGCCATTTCGGCCCCCACAGTCGACCTCCCCCCCTTGCCTCCATCCGATCTTCCTCGCATCGATTCCGGTCAGGTGTGGGTTTTCAAAGGTTCGGCCACCGGGCCCGCTCTCGACGCCCCGGACTGGACCGTGGAAGGCTCCCAGCCGAACATGCGTTTCGGAAGTTCAATCGATGGCGCTGGAGATGTGGACGGCAACGGCTACGTCGATCTGATTGTTGGCGCGAACGGTTACGACGGAGGGCAAGCCGATGTAGGCGCAGCTTACCTGTTTTTCAACAGTTCGGGGAGCTTGAGCACCACATACGGCTGGTTCGTCACCAGCAGCCAAACCAGTTCAGGATTTGGCTCAGCGGTGGCAGGTTTGGGCGATGTCAATATGGACGGGTACGATGATGTGGGTGTTGGCGCTCCAAACCACGACGGCGATCAATCCTTCGAAGGAATGGTTTTTGTCTACAACGGCAGTTCAGCCGGCCCTAGCCTGGCGCCTACATGGTCCGCCGGGGGGAACAAAAGTGACACAGACTTCGGCGTCTCCCTGTCCGGCGCAGGAGATGTCAACGCCGATGGTCGATATGACTTGATCGCCGGAGCGCCCACTTACATGAGGGACCAGAAGACGAAAATGGGCGCAGCTTTCGTCTTTCACGGCATGGCAACAGGCGACCTCCCCGTACTCGATTTCCACATATATCTACCTGCCATCATTCGTTAGAGTTATTGATTGAAACCGAAGGACACCTAATGGCCACTCAAACCCCCCTCTTACGCTTTCGCCGCCATGCGGCTGCTGCCGGAAAAAATGTTTCTGGTGAGCAAAGCCGCCTGCAGCAGGTGACCAACAGCCTCATCCTGCACCTGCACCCCGTTCGCGTCCCCGTCCAGGCCATACGCCTCACTTACACCTGGGGTCTGGGCGGCATCTCTGCCGTCCTGGCAGTGGTATTGGCGCTCACCGGTGTGCTGCTTATGTTCCGCTACGACGCCCGCGTCGATCATGCGTATATCAGCATCCAATCCCTCGAAACCGAAGTGGCCTTCGGTTCGCTCGTCCGCGCCGCCCATCACTGGTCGGCGAACCTCCTGGTCATCTCTTCCTTCCTGCACTTGTTGCGTGTCTTCTTCACCGGCTCCTACAAACAGGGCCGCACGGTCAACTGGATCATCGGGGTTGTTCTCTTCCTTCTGGCCCTCATGGCCAACTTCACCGGCTACCTTCTCCCCTGGGACCAACTATCTTACTGGGCCATCACCGTCAGCACCAGCCTGATCGCCTATATTCCGGTGATCGGCAACGAAATCCGTACCTTTGCCCTCGGTGGTCCACAGGTCGGTCAATCGGGTCTCAGTAATTTTTATGCCCTACACGTTGTCTTCATCCCCACTCTGCTCATGGCTTTCATGGGCTACCACTTCTGGAAAGTGCGCAAGAACGGCGGCCTTTCCCAACCAATTACCAAGAACGATGAACGACCTCAACTCGTTACAACCATTCCCCACCTGGTCAATGTAGAATACGCCGCGGGATTAGTCACCCTGCTGGTGGTCGCCATCTGGGCCATGACCACCCCCGCACCGCTTGGTCCCATCGCCAACCCGCTCAGTTCTCCCAATCCCGCCAAGGCTGCCTGGTATTTTGTGGGGTTGCAAGAACTGCTTCTGCACATGCATCCCCTTTCAGCGCTGGGGTTGGTCGGCATCCTTTGCGCCGCCCTGTTCGTAGTCCCTTACTTCGACCGCGACGAAAAAGATATCGGCGTCTATTTCCGCTCGACTTTGGGGAAACGTGCCGCGGCCATCAGCGCGATCATCGCGGTTTACCTCATTCCTGTCATGGTCATCGTGGATGAGTATTGGCTCAACATCCCCGCCTGGCTGCCCAATGTGCCA
Organism: Chloroflexota bacterium; assembly: GCA_023406965.1. The sequence goes on along the minus strand of JAEXTI010000575.1, from coordinate 17,631 downwards.
GGGGCCTGGACAATGGGCGTTATCCCCTTCATTGCCAGTCTGGCTGCCCTGGTCGGGATTTATTTCCTCGTCCGCGGGCTCATCCGACACAAAGGTCAGCGCGCCAGCCACAGCGAAGCCCTCCTGGGCGTCTTTGTCTTCGTCATGACCGCGCTGGTCATGCTCACCATCATCGGCAATTTCTTCCGCGGGCCGCACATGGCCCTTGTCTTACCGTTTTAGCGAGGAGATTAACCATGAGTGAAGATGTTCAGTCCATTTCACTAGACCAATTCGACCCGCACCGCCGCGCCTTTCTACAAAATGCGCTCAAGGTTCTGGGCGGAGTCTTGATGCTCGAGCTGGGCGCGGCGGGCGTAATGTTCCTGCGCTCGCGCAGCCTGGAAGGCGAATTTGGTGGCATCATCACCGCCGGGCCTATTGCCAGCTTCACACCCGGCTCGGTCACCGAATTCGAAGATGGCAACTTCTTCCTCATCTGCACCGCAGACGGCGGCTTTATGGCCATCTACCGCCGCTGCCCGCACCTGGGCTGCACAGTGGATTGGATCGGCGAGAAGAACAAGTTCTTCTGCCCATGTCATTCAGCCAGCTTTGACAACAATGGTGAGTATCAAACCTCGATCGTTTCGCGGTCTCTCGACACCTTCCCTATCATCTTTGAGGATGGCATGGTCAAAGTAGACACCGCAGTTCCCCAAAACCGCGAGCACCACACGCCCGAACACATCACATACCCCGCGTAGGGAGAAAGGAGTGGCAAAACTAATGCAAAAAAGCACCTGGATAAGTTTATTAGCCCTCCTGGCTATGGTCATCGCCATTCCCATATACGGGTACATGGAAGAAGATCGCATGGCGCAGGCCAAAGAGAATCTACGCAACGAATATGTACAGGAGGGTATCGATTTATACGTTCAAAACTGCGCCTCTTGCCACGGCGCCGATGGGGCCGGCCTGGGCATGATGCCGCCCCTCAACAACCCCGCCCTGGCCGAAGCGGATGAAGATGCGCTATTCAACACCATTGCCCGCGCCACACACGGCACCGCTATGGCCGCCTGGCACGTCAGCGAAGGTGGTTACCTCAACGATTACCAGGTTAGTGAACTGGTGGCCCTCATCCAACATACCGATTGGGCAGATGTCGAAACGATTGCACTAAAAAAAGGCTTTTCCTCACCCTCCGACCCCGCCGTGGAAAGTGGCCTGGAGTATCTTTCCACTGAGGATGAAGAGGATCCTCATCAGTGTACCGACTGTCACGAAGAACCGGCGCTGCACACTGAGCTATTTGGTATCAATTGTGGCCGCTGCCATAACACCCTGGCCTGGACCCCCGCGGTTCTTACTCGCCATAACTTTGCACTCGATCATGGCGGAGCCGGTCAGGTAGATTGCAAGACCTGCCACCCCAACAACTATGTTCAGTACGACTGCTACGCCTGCCACGAAGATCACCAGCATGATGAAATGGTCACCGCTCACAACGCCGAAAATATCTTTGAATTCAGCCAATGCGCCCTCTGCCACCCCACCGGCGCTGCGGATGAAGCCCGTCAACTACGCGATCAAAACCCGGAACTATTCCCGGTGCAACCCGCCTCTACCGAACAGACCAGCACCACCACCGATCCAGGGGCTTTACAGTTATCGATGGACAAAATTGGAACGGGAATCGGAATTCCCTAGGTTAAGTTCAGATTGGGGCGCGCGGAAAACGCCCCAAGTTTCTGAACGGTGAGAGGAGATGTATGATTACAAAATTGTGGAAAAAGTTCTTATTGAGACCCTGGTTCTTTATTCGGTTCGCGGTTGTGATCGGGTTTGTGCTTGGATGTAGCGGTTTTCTCTACCTCAAAGCAACCCACCAACTGAGCCCGGGGCCATTATCCACCGCCCATCAGAGTCAACCTCTGGGCGGCGTCTCGTCCCACGCCGAGCTTTCAAACGACTGTTCTCACTGCCACGTGCCCGTCCACTGCCTCAGTGACAGTACCTGTCAGGACTGCCACAAAGATATTGCCGCCCAGCGCGAGGATATTAACTCGCTGCACGGGCGGCTTCCGGGGGTTTCCCGCTGCCAGGCCTGCCACCCTGAGCACAACGGTGAGGAAGCCGACCTAACTAAGCTGGCCTTCCAAAATGTAGATCATTACATGCTGGCTGAATTTAGCCTTGCCAGCCATATCGCGGACTATGATGGCGAACAGATGACCTGCCAATCCTGCCACAGCGACGAAGACGGAAGTTTTGCCAAAGAAACAGATTGCATCACCTGCCATTCCAGCCACGACCACAACGCGCTTGCAACTCACATCGAAGAATATGGCTCCGCATGTACGGAATGTCACGACGGGCAGGATCGCATGGTCAAGGGCTTTGATCATAGTCAATTCGCCTTGTCTGGCGGCCATGCCGATCACGAATGCGCCGAGTGCCACAGTGACCAGCATTATGTAGGCACCAGCGCCAGTTGCAGTTCCTGCCATGAGGAACCCGAAGTCCATGCCGGGCAATTTGGCCTGGAATGCGCCCGCTGCCACACCGATGTCGCCTGGACTCCCGCAGAACTGAAGATCCACACCTTTGCGCTGGAACATGGCGATGAACCCATTGAGACCTGCGAAGAATGCCATCTCGCGACCTACACAGAATACACCTGCGATTCATGCCATGAAAACGAAGAAATAGTCACTGCCCATGTTTCCCTGGAGACAACCGACATTCAACAGTGCGCCGATTGCCACCCCACCGGCACAGAAGACGAAACACCGCTCAAAGCTAAACCACAGGCCGATCCGGAGGATGGGCAAGGGCAAGGCAGTAATGACGCAGGCAATTATACGGGTAACGAAACCGGCAACAATGCGAACACTGAACCCTCTGGGTCAATGGATACTCATACCGGAGAACCCAACCCAAACCAGGCCGGATCCAATTATCAGTTGACTGATCCCAATCAGGACAATGCAAGCCCGTCCGGAAAGGAAGACTAACGATATGAAGAAAACACTGATTATCATTGGGGCCATAAACGCAGTCCTGATCTTCATGATCCTCGGCCTGCTCTTCCTGGCGGAGACCTACCCATTCCGTCCAGGAAGCGTCTTCTTTGACATCCAATCTTTTGCTGAGAACACTCAGGTTAGGTTAACAGGCGATCCAACCCGACGGGCCGAAAGAAGCTTCGACCTGGTCGAACGTCGCCTGCTTGATCTCACCCTTAGCAAACCTCAGCATCTAAAGAGAGCAGTCACAGCGTTTGATGCCAGCCTATCAGCATCGATTCGAAACATTGAAACGGTTCCGAACGAGCAAAAAGAAGCGCTGTATCATACAGTGGAGAAAATGCTAGTTCGGATTGACATCGTACTATCTGGCCTGGAAGAAACCATCTCCGACGAGGCGTTACAATCTTTACATGATAAGATCGCCACGCTACAAGCTGCCTCTACTCCTTCGGAAATCCAAAAAATTGTCAAAGAAAAACCCAAAACCCCGGCGGTGATCCTCTCGCAAGCCATCCCCTTCCTCGGCCAGGAAGTCGATCATAGTATCTTCCCACTGGAAGGTGCACATACAGAGGTTGAATGCGAGACCTGTCACACAACCGGCGAGTATGCCGACACCCCCAGTGATTGCATCTCATGCCACACCTTGGAAGATGAGCTTGTCCTGGATACCAAGTATTTAATCTCGATGGCCACAGCCGCCGGCCCAAACTACCCGCTGCATTACGAAGGCGATTGTGCAACCTGCCACCTTGATACTGAGTGGAGTGATATTATCTACGACCATGCTCGAGTAAGAGAATGCATCTCCTGCCATGCCGGCGATCTCCCAGCGCAGGAGGCAGTGGCGGATGAAACGCCTCGCTTTGTGCGCAATGTCATTTGGAAGAACACCAACGCCAAGCCCGCTTCTTCAACGCAGCTTCACTACCCCGGAGACTGTATTGGATGTCATACCAGCATTGAAAGCTGGGAGGATTACACATACGACCACCACTTAAGCACCTGTAATAGCTGTCATATCAACGGCAACTACGATGCGATAATCAAAGTTAAACAAGATGAAACTTGCCTGCGCGTCGAGAACTGTCAGGATTGCCATAGTTATGATAAACATGCAGGAAAATATCCTGGCGACTGCATCAACTGCCACACGGATGTGAACGATTGGCTACCTGTCCATGTGAATCACGAGGTTTACCCCAATTGCTTACAATGCCATTTGGACGAAAAGCCCATGCCGCATTATGTTGGGCAGTGCTCCGAATGCCACGGTACGGTTGACTGGACCAGAGTGCGTTTCACGCACACCAGAAAACACTCAGATTGCGCCACCTGTCACGATGCGCCGCATGGCAACCGTGGGAACACCTGTAGTTCTTGCCACAGTACCAACAGTTGGACAGACGGCGCCATGTTCCACAACTTCAGCGATTGCTCTACCTGCCATCAAGCACCTGCAGGGCATTACCCAGCCGCCTGTTCCGCCTGCCATGTTACCAGCGGATGGGGGAACGCTTCCTACAACCACGGCGGTGTCACAACCTGTACACAGTGTCATGCCGTTCCCAGCCATCACTATCCCGGCGCCTGCCTGTCTTGCCACAATACTAATAACTGGTCATCTATCTCCTATAACCATGCGGGGGTGTCCACCTGTAGCCAGTGTCATACCGCCCCGGGCGGTCACTATGCGGGAGATTGCTATAGGTGCCACATCACTGCCAGTTGGGCACTGGCGCACTTCGATCATACCGGCTACACAGCCTGCGCAACCTGTCACACGACTCCCACAAACCACTATCCTGGTGATTGTACGCTTTGCCATAACACCTCCACTTGGGCAGCGTCTTACACACACAAAAGCAATGACACCTGTACCAACTGCCATGCTGCGCCTTCCGGGCACTGGCCTGGACAATGCTCCAAATGTCACAACACGAGCGTATGGGCGAGCGCAGTCTTCGACCACACCGGGTACACCGACTGCAAATCTTGCCACGACCGTCCTGCGGATCACAGCCGAGGGCAATGTTCAAAATGTCACAACACCAGTAGCTGGTACGTAGCTCCAACAGAAACTCCAGTTCCTACTACTCCGGTTCCCTCCGACACTCCCGTTCCGAGCGAGACACCCGAACCAACCGAAGAGCCGAGTGAAACGCCCGATCCAACCGAAGAGCCGAGTGAAACACCCGACCCGACCGAAGAGCCGAGCGAAACACCTGACCCGACCGAAGAGCCGAGTGAAACGCCCGCTCCCACGGAAGAACCGACCGAGCCTGTACAATAATTAATCACCCAGCCTATGGTCGGTGAGTTTGCAAAAGAAACCACCATTCAAACCAGTTCGAGGTTTGCCGCCCCCTGACGGCAAACCTCGAAATATTTATCTCTACACAGATCATACTGTTTGATGGCTATTCCCAAGAATCGAATGTACCGCAAAACTGCACACATTAAGTAAAAAATATGCAGATGCCGATCCTGGTATTTCACTGTCATTCTTCGAGCAGATTCGTCTCCACAATCGGCTTTGTCCCATCTCGCGGTACCCGCAAGGTTTTGATTTCGCCGGGCAAGAATTGGCCAGAAAACACACGGTTCCATTGTGGCAGAGAAATTGTGCCCGAACAGGCTGATTGCGTGGTCTCCACGACCCGGATAATCAAATCATCATTGTCTTCAGCTCGTTTGAGCACTGTCACTTGTATTTGGGCAGGCGTGACTTCAATAAACGCTGCGCTTTGCGGCAAGATACCATCCGGATGGGAAGTACTAAACATCACCACCGGCGGTTGATTCAACAAAGCAGCCCGGGCAACGATCCCGGCACTCTCCCAGCTACCTACGTGCGGCGCCAGGCTGTATCGGAAAGTTTGAAGACCCTGATCGATGTATGTATAGTGACCATTTGGATCGAGCTTGGCCGGGTCATGATGGGCATAAGCCGGGCTGCGCAATATGGTCATGCCTATGTCACGGATATTGACGTCTAGACTGTACTTCGCGTCATTCAGTAAGCCGAAACCATATTTAATTTCCCGATCTCGCGAGGTTCCTGACACATCGACCCACTGCTGGAAAGGCATTTCCTCGCCGTTCGAGAAAGTCTCAATACTTCCATAGGCAATATCCCGGGTGACTTTCATAAAATTGACATTGACTGGGAAGCGTAGCTTGAGCATCTTCATCTGTTCACGCCAATCCAGCCTCACAGTCACATCAATTTGGTCCGAACCAGGGTACATGGCGAAATCTTGAACCAGCGTAGAGCTTTCGTATTCACTGGTCACTCGCACCACCGATTTCACCGGCCCATGTTCAACCAGGTGCAATTGCGTCGCAGTAAATGCACCTACCACCTCATCCCAACGGAAAATGTCGTGCCCCCAGGTGTCGCCAGGGTCATTCGACACAATGGCTTTGGCTGCTTCTCCCGAGAATACCTCTACACCCGCCACTTTATCGCGCAAGCTGGCAATAGCGCCAGATTGCGGATTGAATTCCAGGCGCAACCGCCGGTTCTCTAATACCTGATCGGACGCTCGGATCTCATCGGTCGACTCTTTTCTCTGACCTGTCCCACCGCTCAACACCATTCGATAAGTCCGATATCCCATCGCGGGCAGTTCGGCATTGAAGCTGGTCCGCACACGTCCGGTCGTGGTAGTTGACTGAACCTGTTGGTATGGTACGACACACCCCGCATCATCCTGCAACTCAGCCTCCCCAGGCCAGAATCGGGATTCGATTTCCACGTTCGTCTTCACCGGCCAGGTTAACGAATTGAACACCACTAACGGGCGAACGTCATCATCTTTATCCATACGGATATTCCACGCCAGCGCCTGTACAGCAGCGTTCAAATTGCGATCCGCAATCGCCAGTGCCTCGCCAAAACTGTTGCGCGCATCATGATAGGCTGCTTCTAGAGAAGTTCCGGCCAGGATGTCATGAAACTGATTGAACAGCACCTGCTTCCAGGCGTGGGTGAAGTTATCTGGGTAAGGGATTCCCAATTGCCAATCCGCCACCGCACTCCACTTCTCAGCCGCCTGTAAGCGGTTCTCGGCTTGCCGGTTCCACTGCTTAATCCCCGAATGCACCGCAAAGCAGCCTTTGGCATGGTTTTGCAATTCATCGCGCACAACCGGGATAGTCCAGCCTTTTTCCTTTGCCGCAGCAAAAAACTCCTCGGGAGTGGAGCAAATCAGTCGAGTTGGGAATTCTTCATCCCGATCCAGTTTGTGCAAGCTCTCAATGTTTTCAATTGTCGGCCCGCCGCCGTGATTGCCCACCCCGTAGAAGCACATGAACTCGTCAACCGGTTCTTTCATCTCCTCGGCACAGCGCAATGCATGAGCCGCCAGGTCTTTGCCCCAAGAAAGGTATTCAAAAGGTATCCGGAACGCCAGCACCCGCGAGCCATCGGCGGACTCCCACCAGAACAAACGTGAGGGCAGGCTGCGTTCATGGGGCATGGGTCGTAAAAACACATAGTGATCGATGCCACTTTTTTGCAGAATTTGTGGAATAGTAGCGCTGTGGCCAAAGCTGTCCACATTGAAGCCCGTTCGAGCCCCTACGCCAAATTTTTCTTTGAAATATCTCTGGCCGTATAGGCTGTGACGAGCAAACGATTCGCCGCTTGGGATATTGCAATCCGGCTCCACCCACCATCCCCCCACCAGTCCCCAGCGACCTTCACTGACGCGTTGTTGGATCTCCGCGAACATACCCGGATCCGATTTCTCCACCCATTCATAAAATGCGGCAGAACTGGCTACGAACTTAAAATCTTCGTACTCTTTCATCCGATCCAACGCCGAACGGAAGGTAGCCTTTACCTCATGAAAACCCTCTTGCCATTGCCACAGCCAGACAGGGTCGATATGTGCGTTCCCGATCATGTGCAATATCTTGTTCTTCATTTTTTCTCTCCCTACGCATCACATTCCAAGCATCTCCGGAAGGCTGAAACTGCGCAATGCCTCCTGAAAATGCAAATATCCATTCTCGTAGAGCTGCTTGTAGATAGCGAAATTCTGTGGGATGGGATGGAAAGTGTCGGGAAAACGCGCGCCGAATGCGTTGAGTGATTCTCCCAGCGAACTATACACACCACAACCGACCCCCACCGAAATAGCCGCCCCAACCAGGGTAGCTTCAGGTTCAGTTGAAACCTTAATTTCGCAACCGGACACATCCGCCTTGATCTGCATCCAGGAAGCGAATCGAGTCCCGCCACCCGCCGCTACCAAGGAACGAATAGGTTGTCCGGTCATGCGCTCTCCCGCCCGGCGAATGAACTCCATCTCATAAGCAGTGCCCTCTAGAACAGCCTTGAAAAAGTCCTGAGAACGGTGTTCTTTGGTCAAACCGATCAGCGCTCCGCGAGCCCGCGGATCCACATGCGGCGAACCACTGCCCAATAAATACGGGAAATAGAGAATGCCGGTTGGTCGAGGCCCGGCATTGTCCAATAGGGCATCCAGGTCCTGGTACGATGGAGCCGACGACAGCAAGGTTCGCACCCATTCCACCGAACCTCCCGAAGTTGACAGCCCGCCCGTCCAATATCCCAGCCCTTCGGCCACATGACAACCGTAATGCAACCCGTTGTGATAGTCCGCCTCTGTCAAGGAACGTTCCGGCAGCACTCCAATCATCGATTCCGCAGTGCCCATAGAGTCAAAAACAATTCCAGGGCGAATTACGCCCATCGCCAATGATGCGCAAATATGGTCGTGCCCGCAAACTGAAACCGGAATGCCCTTTTTCAACCCCGCCACACTTACGACAACCTTGCCAATAGGTGTTCCACTCTGGTAAGCCGGCGGAAACAGATTCTCAGGAATTTTCCACTCCCTCAGCCATTCCTCATCCCACCGTTTTTCGCCTACGCGAAAAACCAGGGTTCTCCCAGCCAGCGAATAATCGGTTCCAAACTCGCCAGTCAACCAATAGGCCACGAAATCCGCCGCCGAAAGCCATATGGCGTTTTCCAACGAACAGCATTCTTGTCGCAGCCACAATATTTTTGCCAGGCTGGATTTGAAGCTAACCCTTAAGCCATACTTCAAGTAACAATCCATTGGGTCGATTTTTAGGATAATCTCATCGGCATACGGCTGGGCTTTCGTCTCAAACCAGGGGATCATGAAAGAGCGGTACTGGCTTGTTTTCCGATCTACAAGAAGACCGGTCTCCGCCATGCTGGCAATTCCAATTGCAGCAATGGGTTGTAGCTGATCCCTGGTCACCTCCTCAACGATCGCCGCCACGACACCTAGCATTTCGTGGGGTTCATAATACGCCCAGCCATCACTGGATTGTCGGGTGATGGTCTTGCGGCTAGCGATCTTCATTACAGTGCCGTTAACATCAAAGAGACCTGCCTTACAATGCGTCGTTCCAATGTCGATTGCTAGTAGAGTCATAAGCTTTTTTCGATATACCTTATTTTTGGTAGTTGGTTGGGATTTCCCCCACCAACCACCAAGAACTCGGGACTTTCCTACCAAGGCCTGAGTAGTTATAAAAGAATGTTTCATTGTGGAGGGCACGGAGAAATCCGTGTTTTCAAAAATGAGACAATTTCGTCACCCTTTACTATACCAAAACACCACGTCGATTCCCAGTCAGCCCAGGTTTACACTTTTTGAATTCGGCATGCATCGAGTAAAATTAGCGCCTATGTTTGAGCAAAACAACCACACCAAATGGATCATCCTGGCGCTTTCTGTGCTGACCAACATGGTCACCCTGGCGATACCTTCTATGGGGATGTCTGTTCTGGCCGACGAAATCGCGCAGAGCTTGAACCTCAATCTGGTCCAGGTAGGCGTGGTGTGGGGCATCGGCTCGTTCCCCATGATCTTGACCGCTCTGGTTGGTGGCGCAGCAGGCGATAAAATTGGCGCCAAACCCATCCTGGCTGTGGGCAGCTTACTGGTAGGCGCCTTTGGCGCGGCTCGCGGCTTCGCCAACGACTTTGCCACAATGGTTCTTTTGGTCTTGCTCATCGGCGCGCTTGCCCCTATGCTGTCTATGAACACGATCAAAACCGCCGGACAGTGGTTTCCGTCACGCCAACTCGGTCTGGCAAATGGAGTTCTATCCATGGGAATGGCCCTTGGATTCATGCTCGGGGCCATGCTCAGCGCGACCGTGTTCTCCCCACTTTTAGGCGGTTGGCGTAATGTGTTGATTGTCTACGGCATCTGCGGGGCATTGTTCAGTGTCCCCTGGCTGCTGTGCCCTCCCCCCCCTCAAAAACAAACGGCCGCCGGGGCTGTTTCACGGGTGCCCATCAAAACTTCCATCCGAGCGGTTGTCCAGATCAAAAACATTTGGCTGTTGGGATTCGCCCTATTGGGTTTTGGCGGCTGTGTCCAGGGATTGCTCGGATACCTGCCTTTGTATTTACGCTCCGCCGGCTGGGAAGGAGCCTTGGCGGACAGTGCGTTGACACTGTTTCACTCGGTTAGCCTGTTGTTCGTCCTGCCCATTGCCCTCTGGTCCGACCGCCTCGGTTCACGCAGGCGCTTTCTGATCACCGCTGCTTTGATGATTTCTGTGGGTACGGGATTATTAACCATTGTGAGTGGCAACCTGGTTTGGGTAGCTGTGTTCATCGCAGGTTTTGCCCGCGATGCCGCTATGGCTATTTTCTTTACAATGGTCATGGAAACCCGCGGCGTAGGCAGCGTATATGCCGGTACCGCCACCGGATTAACAATGGCCCTTAGCGCCATAGGCTCAACCTTTGCGCCCCCAATTGGGAACAGCCTGGCTTCCTGGAACCCCAGCGCGCCGTTCGCCTTCTGGGCAGTGCTGGCGCTGTTTGGATTAATCTGTCTTACTCAGGTGAAGAAAGCATCGTAGAGCTCAGTTAACGCAAGGAGAAACGGCCGCATCGATTTTGGGCTTGATGGAGGGGTCAAATTTAATCGGACCGGACTGAGATCAAGAACCTTTCGGCGACTGGCCAAAAGCCAAGGTTTGTCTATAAGCAGCAAAAAGAGCGAGCGGACAAGAGTGACCATAGATCAGTTCGCCAATCTGCTGTTGGGATATAATCTTTATATGCTCCAATTGCTGCGCACTAAAACCATACTTCCCCCAGCCCGCCCAAAGCGAGTACAGCGTTCTCGCCTGTTGGATCAGATGGAGGAAGGTTGGCTGCGGGCTCTCACGCTGGTGGTCGCGCCTGCAGGTTCTGGCAAAACCACCCTGGCTGTCGACTGGGCGCACACCTCGCTTCACCCGTGCGCATGGTTATCTCTGGATGCAGACGATCAGGCCCCCGAACGCTTCCTTTCTTATCTTATTCAAGCAGTACAATCCGTTCAGGAGTATGCCGGGCAATCAGCGCTCGCATTAATGCACAGTGGGCAAAGAATCCCGCTGGAGGTCATCCTCTCAACTTTTATAAACGACCTCAGCCAAATTCCTTTTGATTTTTCTGTCATTCTGGACGACTTTCACGCATGCGACGAGCCTGAAATTGACTACATCATTGATTTCATACTCAAAAATCGTCCACCTTGCTTGCACTTAGTTGTGATAAGCCGCGCCTCACCAAAGCTCAACCTACCTCGCTTGCGAGCCACAGATCAGGTTGTGGATATTACCGCCGCCGACCTGCGCTTCACCGAACAAGAGATCCGAAGATTTCTCGAGGATGTGCTAGGAGCTAACCCTACCCCTGGGCAGATCAACGGGTTGAGCCAATCAACAGAAGGTTGGGCGGTCGGCTTGCAATTAGCCGGAATGACCCTTGCCCGCCAACCCGAACATTGGAGTCTGCCTGCTGGCCAGGCTCATATATTCGACTATCTGGCCGGCGAGGTCTTTTCCCGCGAATCGCCTTATACACAGACTTTTCTCCTGATAACCGCACTGCTGGATCGTTTCTGCTTATCGTTATGCGAGTTTTTGTACTCAACTCCTGAATTTTTAACTATCCGTGAAGCCATCGACCTCTCCGAGGATACTCAACCGGGGATGTCCCCAGCCGAAACTCTGATCCACATAGAACGCGCGAATTTATTCCTGGTACCGCTCAATGCCAAGGGCGATTGGTTTCGCTACCATTCGTTGTTCACCGATTTTCTGCGCCGCCAGGCCGCAACCTTGCCATTCGTTCCACTCCTTCGGGCAGCCAGTTCCTGGTTAGAACAGAATGGACTGATCGAAGATGCAATCAGTCTGGCCTTCAGAATAGGTGATCACGATCGGGCTGCCACTCTGATTGAAACCATTTACCGCGAGTTGCTCATCCACGGCGAGCAAGCCCGGCTTTTATATTGGTTGGAGCGGCTGCCCGACGGGACGATCTCCAATCGCCCTCGGCTGGCTTTCGCCAAAGGCTGGTCTGGTGTGATTTTATTTGACATGGGTATGGCAGAAGAGGCTATCAGGCTAGCCGAACCGCAAATACCGGTCGGAGAAGATGGAAACATCTTACGAGGTGAACTTCTGTCACTGCGCATTCTTATGGGGGCATTTCAAGGTAATAGCCCTTCAATTGACGACTTCAATGAAGCCTTCGTCTTGCTTGCCGAGCAGGATGACTTTCTACACAATTTACTTCATTTCAACCAGGGACTCACCCATGTCATCCAAGGCGAAACTGCCCTGGCCATTGACTCGCTATCTGAAGCTGTCCGCCTGTCTGAGAAGCTGGACAACCATCTGGTGATGATCGCCGCTGGCACGCAGTTGGGCGAACAGCTCCAAATCCACGGTGAACTGGAGAAGGCAGAGCGAATTTTTCAACGAACCATTCGCTACACCCAGGAAACCGTTGGTGAGCACTCCCCCATCCAAGGAATGCCACTCGTCAGTTACGCCGACCTGTTACGCGAACTCAACCGGCTCGATGAGGCCGTAGCCTGTGCTAACCAGGGCGTCGAATATTGTCAAATTTGGCAACCAATGGCCAGCATGGACGGCTGGCTTACCCTGGCGCACCTGGAGGTAGGGCGACAAAACTGGGCGGCTTGCCTGGCTTACTTCGATTGTGCTGCCCGGACCGCCGAAAACACGGTCTCTCTCATGGACGACACTTTTGTCAACGTGCACCGTATCCGTGCCTATCTGATGCAAAAAGATCTGGCGTCCGCCGATCGTTGGATAAAACTGCACCGGATACAGGAATCTGTTCCTCGTATGTATCCCCATCTACGAGACATAGCCATACTAGCCCTTTTAAGAGCCGATTTGCTCCGTGGGCAGCGTAACCCAGCAGCAATTTATACCGAGATTCAAAACCTGCGTCTCGACATGGAATCCCGTGAGCGCACCTCCGCACTTTTAGAAGCGAACATCCTCGCGGCCCTTGCACTAGACGCGGCCGGCAAGTCGAATCAGTCAGCCCAGGTGCTCAATCAGGCAGTAACCCTGGGCGCTCAATGCGGTTATATACGCGCAATCGTCGATGAGGGTCTCCCGTTATTTACTCTAATCAAGAAATACCGCTCGAAACTGGACGCGCCAGCAACCTATACTAATTTTTTAACCCAACTCATGGAGACTGCTGAAGCGCTGCCGGAAACCCGGTCTGCAAACAACCTGCCCCTCACTCGACGCGAATTGGATATTTTAGCTTTACTGGCCGACGGTTTAAGCAACCAGGAAATAGCCGAACTGCGTGTGCTCACACTGAACACCGTAAAAAAGCACGTCGCCAACATACTCAGTAAAATGAGCGTCGCCAACCGGACCCAGGCAGTGATGCTGGCAAAACAGAAAGGCTGGATCCACTAAAAATACCTCTTTTCTACTCCTTTTGAGTGCCGACAACCTACTCCCCGCAGTGTATCCTTTTGAGAACAGATACAGCCGGGGAGTTTTGATTCCGATCCGCGTGAGAGGAAACGGCTCGCCAAAAGGAGCATTGTGAACACGCTAATCCACCTGAATAACGTCACAAAGACTTATCGTACTGACGCCGGTGAATTTCAGGCCCTTCAGAGAATAAATCTCAACGTAGAAACGGGTGAGTTCGTCGCCATCGTCGGAAAATCCGGTAGCGGAAAAACAACCTTGATCAACATGATCACAGGACTCGACCGCCCCACCCAGGGTGAGGTCTTGATCGGCGGCACGATGGTCGAAAAGCTGGGTGAAAATCGTCTGGCTGCCTGGCGCGGGAGAACCATTGGCGTCGTATTCCAGTTTTTCCAACTTTTACCAACACTCACCGCCGTGGAGAATGTTATGTTGCCTATGGATTTTTGCGCCACGCCGCCGTCTAGCCAGCGTCGCGAACGAGCTATGGAGCTATTAAGCTTGATGGAAATGGAATCGCACGCGTCCAAGCTTCCTGCGCGGCTCTCCGGAGGTCAGCAACAGCGAGTTGCCATTGCCCGCGCCCTGGCCACCGACCCGCCCATCCTGGCTGCCGATGAGCCCACCGGCAACCTCGACTCAAAGACCGCCGGCTCAGTGTTTTCTCTGTTCGAACGGTTAGCCGGGCTTGGCAAGACGGTGCTCATGGTGACCCATGACCCCGACCTGGCTCGCCGGGCTGGGCGTCAGCTCCACATTGCAGACGGTGAAATCATCAACGACGTGAACGGTAATGGAAAAGGAGGTCTATGACTCGCTGGATCAAAGTCCTCCGCGACCTGTGGAACAACCGCTCTCGCACGACACTCGTGATTCTCTCCATCGCCGTTGGCGTGTTCGCCGTCGGCATGATTGCCGCTGCGCAGCAGGCATTGACCGAATCTCTCGACAGCCAATACGCTGCCATTCAACCCGCCGATGCCATTCTTCTGACCGAGCCAAGCCTGGACGAAGATTTCGTTGAAAGCATCCGACATATTCGGGGTATCGATCAAGCCGAAGGGCGCCGCTCGTTGGCCTTGCGACTCTCCCTGGACGGCAGCGGAGATACCTGGCGAGACCTGACCCTCTACGCGTTGAATGATTACGATGATCAACGCCTGCTTTATATTCGCCCGCAAGAAGGCGTTTGGCCCCCCGAAAAAGGCCAAGTGCTCCTGGAGCGCGCCACCCTGAATCAACTCGGTTTAAAAGCCGGAGACGAACTCCTCGTCAAAACACCCGACGGGCGCCTATTCCGGCTGACGGTGACCGGGCGCGCCCACGACCTGTACCGCATTCCACCCGTCATCGAAGGCTGGCTGTATGGCTATGTTAGCATGGATACCTTGCGCTGGATGGGCGTAGCAGAGGGCTACAACGAGTTATATCTGAAGTCGTCTGACTCTTCCCAGGTTTCGACCCTGGCAGACAAAGTTGCCAATCGCATCGAGGGCCAGGGGCTGCCCGTGTATCAAAAGACTCTCCCCAACAAAGGAGAGCACCCGCTCAACTACATAATCACCACCGTACTACTTTTACTCGGATTGATTGCCGTCATGGCGATGGGGCTCAGCGCGCTGCTAGTGATCAACATCATCTCCGCGCTCATTGCGCAGCAAGAACGTCAAATCGGGATCATGAAAGCCGTGGGGGCCCGATCTGGACAGATCATCGGCATGTACTTCTGTATGGTCATCTTCCTTGGCGCCGTCGCCTGCCTGATTGCTGTTCCCTTCAGCTTCCTGGGAGCAGGCGCTTTGTGCAGCTTTATCGCCGAGATGATCAATTTCGACCCACCGATCGTGCACTTCACCTTGCAGGGCTTACTCCTTCAACTCGGTGTCGGCCTGATCATTCCTATCATCGCAGCCGCCCCAGCCATCCTGACCGGCACACAGGTTTCACCTGCTCAAGTGTTAAGCGAATACGGCATCAGCCAGGTCTGGTCAGGCGCCGGGATTATGGACCGCATCCTTTCCGGAATCCCCCGTTTGACTCGCGCAACTTTGCTAGCCCTGCGCAACCCTTTCCGCAAGCGCAGCCGCCTGATCCTTTCTTTGACTACGTTGGTTTTTGCCGGGGCTGTATTTATGGCGATCATCAACTTGCAAACCGCATTGAATGATGCCTTAAATGAGATGTTCGATTTCTGGCAATACGATGCCTGGTTGGTTATCGAAGGACATGCTCCTGTGGAGAAACTAATATCCGAAGCGAAAGCCGTACCAGGCGTTATGGAGGCCGAGGGGTGGGGTTTCACCCTGGCGCGGTATGTTCGCCCGGATGGAACTGAAAGCGATAACTTATACTTAATGGCCCCCCCGGCAGGCACCCAGCTCCTTGACCCGCCCATCATCGCCGGGCGCGGCCTGCTACCCGGGGATACAAACGCTATCCTGGTCAGCCCGGGTCTGCTCGCTGCCGAACCGGAATTAAGCCTGGGTAGTCAGATGTCTGTAAAAATTGAGGGCCGCGAGGTACCCTACACGATTGTCGGAATCGTGAACATGATGGGCAATAGCACCATCGGGTACTTCTCGATCATCGAGTATGACACCTACGCTCGCCATGTCCGGGAACCCAACCGGGCTAATACGGTCATCCTCACCTTTCCTCCCGGCACAACTGCGGATCAAAGAGCCATCTCCAGTGCCATCGAAACACGCTTTGACCAGGCAGACATCGAAGTAATTTCTAACTTCCTGATCTCCGAGGAGCGCGAAGAAATCAATGCCGCATTTGGCATTATTGTCGCCTTGCTGATGGTCATGACCCTAATTCTGGCAACGGTCGGCGGGCTGGGATTGGCTGGAACCATGAGCTTGAATGTCATCGAACGCACCCGCGAGATTGGAGTCATGCGCGCATACGGTGCCTCCAGCGCTGCCGTCTTTAGGATCGTGATCCTCGAAGGCCTCTTGATCGGCTCGATTAGCTGGGCGCTCAGTATCGTCCTCAGCTACCCGCTGGGAGCCCTTCTGGCTCGCACCATTGGCTTATCTTTCATGGATTACCCCCTACCTGCCGTGGTCGCCCCTGGTGGCATCGCCATCTGGGCAGCCCTGGTCATCATCATCTCAATCGTAGCCAGCGTTTTCCCTGCTCTGCGCGCCGTGCGCCTGACGGTTACGGAAGTGCTGGCTTATGAATAGCCTTACAAATTGAAGAAGTCAAAGGAGCTCATTATGAAAAAGACCTCTCTTACCCTACTTGTCGTGTCGATCATCCTCACGAGCCTGCTTTCCGCCTGCGGAGCAACTCCCGCCCCAACTGCGCTGGCGCAGACAGCCGAAGCTAGCACAAACCCAGCAATCATTTCTGCTGAAGGCACGCTTCTGCCGGCCACATTTGTCGAGTTGTCCTTTGCACAAGGTGGCCTGATTGCCGAAGTGCTGGTGCAGCCCGGCGACAATGTTTCTGTCGGCGACGTCCTTGCCAGATTAGTCGGCACAGAAGCCGTTCAGGCTGAATTGGCAGCGGCTCAACTTGAACAAACACTGGCCTCGCAAGCGCTGGATCAATTGAAACGCAATGCGATGTTCACCGCCACGCAAGCTGAGAAGAAAATGCTGGATTCTCAAAAAGCCTATGATCTGTTGGTACCTGGCTGGACCCTGGGGAATACGGAAAACGCTACCGACCTGGAGCTCGCTCTGGATGACTATAAGGTCGCCGAAAAATCCTATCGCGAGGCACGAGATAAACTGGACTCATTGCTGGATAAGGATGAGGACAATCGGGAACGAAAAGAGGCTCAAGAAAATCTTGATGAAGA
>JAEXTI010000561.1 GCA_023406965.1 Chloroflexota bacterium | reverse complement strand
CCACCACCTGGCTGCGCGGGCTCACCCGGCGCACTCGCCAGGTAGCTTCCACGCCGTCCATCTCCGGCATGATCAGATCCATCAGCACCACATCGGGAACCAGTTCTTCCGCCAGGCGCACGGCTTCAGCCCCCGAGCCCGCCTCGCCGCCCACTTGCAAGTCGGGCTGAGAATCCAGATAGGCGCGCACCCCGCTGCGCACAATGGCGTGAGCGTCCACCAACAGCACAGAAATGGAAACGCTCATTTGACCTCCTTTGTGGGCAGGCAGGGAACAATGGCTTCAAGACGGGTACCGGCGCTGCCGCTTTCAATGCGCAGGATACCGCCCACCCCGCTCAGGCGCTCCTGCATCGATTGCAATCCCAGCCCGCGCGGGCGTTGGGGATCAAAGCCGCGCCCGTTGTCAATAATCGTCAGGTGAGCCTTTCCGTCCACGGCCTTCAAGTTCAGGCTGGCAGCGTTGGCCCGGCTGTGGCGGGCAATATTGGAGAGGCCCTCCTGCGCCACGCGGAACAAAGTTCGCTCCACTTCTTCTGAAAGCGCCAGGTTCGTCTGCGCCTCGCTGGAGGCCGTGATCTGGTTCTGGCGACTCCAGCTTTGCACCAGGTCGTCTAGAGCCTGGGAGAGAGTTTGTTTTTCGAGCTGCACCGGGCGTAAGGTTTGGATGAGCCCGGTCAGTTCTTGCTGCGACTGGCGCGAGAGGGCCAGGGCGGCTTCCAGGCGATTGCGAGCCTCGGCGGGGTTTTTCTCCCACAGGCTCTGAGCTGCCGCCAGGTTCATGCTGATGGCAAAAACCTGCTGCTTGACCGAATCGTGCAGGTCGCGCGCCAGTCGGTTGCGCTCGTCCACAGCGGCCAGTTCCTGCCGGGTTTGCATCAGGGCTTGCAACTCGCCAGCCATGTGGTTCAAATCCTCGGACAGCAAGCCAATTTCATCCTGGCTCTGATCGTCGATGCGCACAGAAAAATCGCCTTGCCCCCAGGCCGCGGTGGCGCGGGTGGCTTTGTTCAGGCGCGAAACCAGCCCGCGGGCGGTGAGAACCCCGAACAAAATGCCGATAATTCCGGACATCAGAGTAAGAAAACCGGTGGTGGGCAAGACAGACATCACTGAATAACCCAGCATTTGCATCATGTTAGGCCGTGCCCAAACCAGCAGCACGCCGCCCAGAATGCTTCCATCCCGGTCAAAAACGGGCGCCGCCACCAGGGCAAAATTTTCGTCTTTTTGATATAGGGTGGTATCGAGCGTGAGAATATTATCCCCAACCTGATGGGTCACAAGAGTTCTTTCCACCATCTGTGCGGCGCCTGGCGCGACCGAATCGCTGACCAGTTGCCCAACAATGCTGCTATCGTTTTGATGGTTGGCCAGAATTCGGCCGTCCTCGTCAAAAATGATCACCGTTGAATCTTCTGACGCTGGCGAGCTGAACGATTCGACAGCCGTGTTGTTGTTACTGCTTTCGGATACCACCAGAGATATGGCACGGTTGGTGAAAACACGGTTAGACCAGGCGCGCATGGCCTCCACGTCGGGCGGACTTTCGCGCAGGGCCGGGGCCAGTTCCGCCGCCGCCGCGGTCAGTGCTCGCGTCAGGGTGGCGCTCATTTGGCTTGTGCTGAACAACAGTTGAAACGACACAAACATCAAAATCATCAGCAGCACGGTCAGCACGCCCACCGTCACTAACGTGTAGGCGATGGACAGTTTCCACTGCAAGCGGCGGAAGACACTCAGCGAGCGTGACAGCCAGCGGGGAAGCGGCATAACTTCGCGGTTCCTTCTAGATTACCCGCTCGTCAACCACCTGCCCGGCCCGGCGGAAGTAAACCACGGCCATCCACAAGAAGGCCACGAAGAACAGCCCCGCGGCAGCCACGCTGCTGGTACTCAAGAGGCGATATAGCCCCGAGGTAATATCCAGGGTATTCGCCGGATAATAAACGACCATACCGCTGATTTCCATTGATTTCATCTCAAAGTTGGAGATGGTCAGGAAGCTAACGCCGGCGGAGCCTGCTGCGCCCAGCAACCCGGCCAACACCAGCATGACTCGCTGCGGAAGGTTGGACACGCCGAAAAACATCAACACAGGGAAGACCATGCTCAACACCGAACCCAGCAAGCTGCCCCAAAGCCCTAACACGGCCTGCGCCTCGTTGCCGCTGCGCGTGCTGAGGAACGACAAGGGCAGCGACACTCCCAGATTAGCCAGGGCCATCAAAATGAACACGACAAACCCAAGTAGTGCCAGGCGCGGATGAGGGGAGGGCAGATTCTTGCGCTCGGTCATCACCAGGATGACTGCCACGAGGATGAGCAGCAGGCTGATGGGGGACAGGCAGCCCACGATCGCCATCGGGGTGCTGACCTGCGTGCTCAGGGCCTGAGCCGGGTCGGTGACATCCCCGGCGATTGCCAGGCTTAAGATGGTTGAGACCAATTGGATCAGATATGAAATGGCCATTAGCAGCATGGCCCAGGTGGTTTTTTGAGGGTTGTAGGTTTGATTGTCCATAGCAAATCCTTTTTTACGCTTTTCTTTGATTTAGGATAACACGAAACTCTTTTGGACAGGTGTTTTCACCTGTCCAAAAGAGTGAAAGCCATTAACTTATTCCGATCGCAGCGCTTCTACCGGTTGGAGCGACGCGGCCCGGTTGGCAGGGTAGAACCCGAAGAAAATGCCGATGGCCGAAGCCGAGAGCGTGGCTAACAGGATCGCATCCATGCCAACGACCGGGGTGATGGCGTTGCCCGAATTCTTGGAGACGATGGCCACGGCTACGCCGATGAGCCAGCCGAACAAAATTCCCAGGCCTCCGCCCAGCAAGCTGAGCACCACCGATTCGGCCAGGAACTGCACCAGGATGTCGCGGCGGCGCGCGCCCACCGCTTTGCGCAGGCCAATTTCGCGGGTGCGCTCGGTGACCGACACCAGCATGATGTTCATGATGCCGATTCCACCCACCAGCAGGCTGATGGCGGCAATGCCGCCCAGGAAAATAGTCAACATGCTGGTGATCGAGTTGGCCGCGTCCAGAATATCCTTGGAGGCGAAGACGTAGAAGTCGTCCAGGCCGACCGGTGTGCGGTGGCGGGTGCGCAGGATTTGCTTAACCTGCTCGGTGGCTTGCATCGTGCGGCTCGAGTCGCGCACCTGTACGGTGAGCGTATCGACCTGGTCACGCCCGCCTTGCGGGATCAGGCGCAGTCGCGCGGTGGTATAGGGCACAAGCACGGCCATGTCGGTCTCGGACATCGAAAAGCTGCCCTGGCCCAGGCTTTCCAGTACCCCCACCACGCGGTAGGGCTGGCCTTCGATGCGCACCATCTCGCCCACCAGGCCTTTGGTGCGGTTGAAGAGGAGATCAGCCAGTCGGGGACCCAACACCACTGTCGAAGACTGTCCCAGCACCTGCTCTTCGCCAAAGTACCCGCCTTCCTGTAATTTGAGGTTGTTGAGTTCGGCATAATTGGCGGTAGTGCCGTAAACGGTGGCGGAACTGCTCTTGCTGCCGAATGAAACCAGACCAACCCCGGAAATGGAGGCTGAAACAGCTTTGATATCCGGCGCGTTGACCGGGTCTACCAGCGCCTGCGCGTCACCCGTGGTCAAGGGCTGCGGGTTGCGAATTTCCGGGTCGGGCATGTAAAACACGCTCAACTGAGTGGTGCCGATACCGGATAGCTGGGAGTTGATCGAAACTTGCAGGCCGCGGCCCAGCGATACCATGGCAATGACGGCGGCGACGCCGATGACAATGCCCAGGATCGTCAAGCTGGAACGCAGCTTGTTGGCGGCAAGGCTTCCCAGGGCTTCTTTGAGGGCTGAAAAAATGTTCATGAGGCAGCCTCCTCCACCTGGCCGTCGCGCAAGCGGATGGTCCGCCGGGCGCGCGCGGCCACGTTGGGGTCGTGGGTGACGAGAATGACGGTGGTGCCGCGTTCGCGGTTGATTTCCAGCAGCAGGTCCATGATCTCTTTACCCGTGCGGCTGTCCAACGCGCCGGTGGGCTCGTCGGCCATCAAGATGGCCGGGTCGTTGACCAGGGCGCGGGCAATGGCAACGCGCTGCTGTTGTCCGCCCGAGAGTTCGGTGGGTTTATGGTGGATGCGGTCGCCCAAACCAACTGCTTCCAGGGCGGCCGTGGCCTTTACTTTACGCTTGCCGTTCACTCCGGCGTAGCGCAGGGGCAGTTCCACGTTGGCCAGGGCCGAGGCCCGCGGCAGCAGGTTGAAGCTTTGAAAGACAAAGCCGATCTTGCGGTTGCGGATGCTGGCCAACTGGTCGTCCCGCAGGCGAGCGGCTGCTTCGCCGTCCAGGATGTATTCGCCGCTGCTGGGCCGGTCGAGGCAGCCGAGGATGTTCATCAAGGTGGACTTGCCCGAGCCGGAAGGGCCCATGATGGCGACTACCTCGCCGGAGGCAATTTGCAGCGACAGCCCGTTGAGCGCGTTGACCTGCATCGTACCCATGCGGTACGTCTTGGTCAGGTGAGTTGCCTGGATAACCCAGGGGTTTGCGGGGGTCATTATTCTGCTCCAGAGATGCTCACGCTGCTGTTCATTTCCATCAACATATCTGGGTTGAGCACCACCAAATCGCCCACTTTGAGGTCGCCTTCCAGCACCTGGCTGTGCGTCTCAGAGGAGATGCCCAGGCGCAAGGTGACCGCTTCGGGCAGGGGGCCACCCTTTTGCACGAAGACCACCCGTTCGCCGTTCAACATGCGCACAGCCCCGTTGGGAACCAGCAGTACATCCTGAGCGCTTTGGGTCTGCACTTTGACCACGGCGGTCATGCCTGTTTTGATCATTTCGTTGGGGTTGACCAACTCGATGACCACCGGGTAGGTGACTACGCCGCTCGTGTTGCTGCCGGTCCAGCCAATGCTGTCCACGCGGCCTTCGTAGGTGGCGCCCAGAATTGCGTCGAAGGTCAATTCGACGATCTGGCCGATCTGAATGTTGTTGATGTCGATCTCGGAGACCTGCACATCGATGTACAGGTGCGAGCGGTCTTCGATCTGGAAGGCCAGCGTGCCGGGTTGTACGCGGTCACCGCTTTGGATGGCGCGGAAAGTGATAATGCCGTCAAAGGGGGCTTCCAGGCGCACCTGGTCAAGGGTTGACTGGGCGGCATCGATGCGGGTCTGGGCAGCCTCCAGTTCGTCGGCGGGCGTGCCGTTGCGAATGCGTTCGTACTCGGCCTGGGCATCCGCCAGTTTGGCCTCTGCCAACGCCACTTCAGCGTCGGCCATCGCCAGCTCGTTTTCTGAGGGCTTGCCGGTGATGTAATTCAGGTTAGCCAGGGCGGTGTCACGCTGGCGAATCGCCTGAGACAGGGTGGTCTGGGCCTGCGCGCGGTCGATATTGTCTTCGGGCAGATCCTTGAACTGGTCGAAGTATTCCTGGACGTCTTTCAGGTTTTGCTGCGCAATGAGGTAGTCGGCTTTGGCGGTATCAATGGTCAGTTGGCTCATCATGCGGCGGTCCGGCGCAATCCGGTCACGGGCGCGCTGGGCATCTTCCAGGGCATCCTGTGCCTGAACCACCGCCAGTTGCGCGTTGGCAAGGTTTAGCTGGACGTCCTTCGTGTCTTTGAGGTCTTTCAAGCTTTCCTGGGCGGTATACAAATCTACTTTCGCCAGCAGAATGCTTTGTGGAAGCGAGTTTTCGTCCAGTTCGGCCAGAACCTGGCCCGCCTTGACCTCGTCAAGCACGTTCCCGTTCACCTTGCCCACCTGCCCGCCCAATTCCCAGGTGATGTCTTGGGAGCGGTTGGCCCGTACGGACCCATTGGCAATCATATAAGAGGTCACGTCGCCTGTTTCGAGGGCGGCGGTGGTGAATTGGAGAGCGGAGTTGGCCGAGCTCACGCAGCCGGTCAACAAGGCGGTGGCGAGAACCGCGATGATAATGGTGTAAATCCAACGAGTTTGTTTCATGGGTCCCTTCCCTTAGTAAAGTTGCGTACGTCACCTATGATACGGGAAAGGGGCAGCGTTGAAACGGGCCTATAGACGGGTTTGTTGCCCGACTACAGCCCCGTTATCTCTTTTATTTCAAAAACCCGGGACCTAATTAGGTCATTTTACACGTAAGTAATTGATCATTCAGATTTGTATTGACAAAGAATAAGAGATCATATTCTATTTTCAACTGTGCTTTAACTTAGTGGTCTTCTCGCTAAATATGTGTTGTTTATTTTGTGGGTGTTTGCGCGGCTACGGCGCACAAACACCCACAATAAATAATTCACTAACTTGGCGAGAGAACTACTTAGCTAATGCCGGTAGATAGACATGGAAGGGTACAGGTGGTTGTTGATAAGAAGTGGAAGAACATCCATTTGCGCCAGTCACAACCAGTTTAACTACCGCCTGATTTAAATCTTCAACAGTCGCATATGTGTGAGATGCTGTGCGCCCGCTGACAGTTCCGCCATCGCCAAAATCCCACTGCCATGAACTGGCATTCTCTTCCAATGCGTTAACCCAAACCGTGCGATCTAACCGAGTTATTGAAAAACCTAATGAAGGTGAAGGCACAACCTGCACTTCTTGAGAAGTGGTGTTGATGCTGTCTGCATTCTTTGCAGTTAAGGTAATCGTGTAATTCCCAGGAGTGAGATAAACGAATTCGTCGACATAAACCGGCCAGGAAGGTTCTATTCCTTGAGCGGTTGTGCCTTCTCCCATATCCCACGACCACCCACACTGCTCGCATAAGGGATATGATAGGTTTTGAATTTCGAAATCTGCGCCGCTACATATTTGTGAACTCACAGAGAATGCGGTCTGGATCGATTCGTAAGCGATCTGTTCGATGACATCGGTGTAGATCGGGGATAAATTTCCGGAAGCATCTTTAAATTGACCTACAACGATCGGGTTGCTCCAAGAAACAGTATCAGTAAGTGTTTGCCAGGCAGCAGACGCCAAACCGCTTTCATTTGTTGCCAGACGCACCTGAATAACATCACTCTCATAATCAAATGCCGTTAACTCCACTGCATAGTTGGACGTTCCTGTAAGGCGAAGGCGCAGAGATCCTATCGGAGCCGTGACATCTGGAGTTGATAGAATTCCAGCATTAGTTTCATCTCCGGTTAGCAGGTAATTCCCAGAGGTGTAAGACTTACCTACTTGAGGGATGCCTCCATTGGTAAGTACATCCAACAGAACAGGGATAAATCTTTTCTTTGACATATCCGTAAAGGCAAAATGTAGATGGTCAGGCGGTGTGCCGCACATAAACCCTGTAAGACCTGTTACGCCAATCACCTGACCTGCTTTGACCACGTCATTTTTATTAACAAATGCGCCGTTTTTTGCTAAGTGAACGTACCAGGTTAACATGCCATCATCGTGTTTGATGACGATGTAATTCCCTTTTGATCCATATGAACTGTCACAAGCATATGTGTCAAAATTTTCTACTGGCTGATACAGAACGATACCTGCCCGCGAAGCCACAACCTGGTCACCTCTCTTTAGACTCCAATCCTGGGCATAACCAGAGTTGCCGTGGTTAGTTCGGTTCAGGCTATAGGTTGTTCCTGCCGGAAAAGGCAACCGATAGCCATTTATGAGTACCTTTGTTAGGACAACATCCTTCTTTATTGAAGAGTTCGGAATAACCACAACGGAGCTCTGATGATCTTTGTAGCCAGCAGCAGAAACATAAGCCACATGGTTTCCGGGTAATACGTTGCTGATCGTGTAATCGCCGCTGGCGTCAGTTTGTGCTACCTTGCCCGCAATATTCACCCTTGCATTTGCGATTGGAGTACTTGTCCCTTCTACTGTGACTTTGCCACCTATATTCCCATAAACGGGAGTGGTAACAAAATCCTGATTGATCTGATTGGGTGGAACAAACATCCATCCCCTGACTTGAGGAGAAAACGGATAAACGTTCCGATCTGGTTTGATCTGATATATTCCTGCGACAAGGTTGGCAAATGTGTATCTACCAGAACTATCTGAAGTTGTTGTCATTTGTGTGGATAATCCGTAACAGGTCAGAGTTACGTTTGGGATAGCAGAGCCACTTGTATCAGTAAGTCTCCCTGAGATATAATATCGGGTAGTAACTGTAAAATTGACCCCGGTTATATTGCTCGAAAGATTCACATTGGTGGTTGAAGGGGTAAATGAATCACCTGCACGACTTGGAGTTATCGAATAACTACCTGCGGCTAATCCACTAAAGCTGTAATTTCCGTTACCATCAGTAGACGTAGTAGCTCCCGTATTTAAAGAGATGGTGACTCCGGGAATTGAATTGTTCCCCGAATCCACGACTCGTCCAGAAATGGAATAGTAAGGTTCTACGTAAACCAATCTTAATCCATCTCCTGCAATGAGTCGGTAAGGATTATCGGACGTTTGAGCGGGCATAGAGATTGTATGCCCATTCCCTGCGTCGAACCACCGTCTACCAAGATATACCCACTGGCATTTGTTCTGATTCTGGTCCAAAGTAGCTAGTAGCCCGCCGTTGAAATAGTATTTTGCCTGGGTTGTAATAGAAGCAGCGTGAGTGTAATCAGGGATATAGACATAAATATCATAATCTCCTGCTACAGTAACCGTTGGATTCCAATCATTTACACCAGCGCTAGAGTTTGTGTCAGATGTTCGCCAATATAAAACTTGCCAAAAATCAGGATTCGACGAACAATAAACATCATTGTTGGCATCAATGTTTTGTCCACTCGATCCCCAAGTAAAATTATAATTCCGAGGTACAACAATAATATCGCTAACAACAGCATTCGGTGCCGAATCATTTTCTGCAAACGCCACCCCGGTTGCAGATAGTAATAAAATAAGCACGAATACTAACCGAAGGCTTTGGCTCCAGAGCTTAAGATTACGAACGGAAAGCATGTTTTTCAACATTTTGAACCCCTTAGTATGATAATAAATGATGGAACTTGATGGATATAATCCCCCGCGGCCCACACGTTAGTTATACGTTATTATATTATTATTTTTTTTGGCATTCAGCAAATTTAATTCATTACAGATATGCAAAGTCTAAAATCCTGGCTCATCAAGCCCTTGAATAGAACTCATGTTGACGAATCTTGGACACCTAAGACGATATTATGTGTCCAATTCATCCTGCCTACATCGCGACCTATACTTCAGAATGGGCTGAACTATTCAATGTATGCGAGTTAACAAGTAGTCTACACCCTAAGCAGCCTTGCGCAATCCCCGTGCGGCTACTCAGGCAGATGCCCAGCCACCAGGTCGGCCAGTGCATCCAAAAACAGTGCGTCATCATTGAGAGCTGGGGCGCGTTCAAAACGCCGGATGCCGCTCTGTTCGGCCAGCTCTTTGTATTCGATATCGATTTCGTGCAGCGTCTCGATGTGGTCGCTTGTGAAGGCGATGGGAACGACCAGCACCCCGCCGCGGCGCTGCTTGCCCAAACGCCGGATCACTTCTTCGGTGCTGGGACCCAGCCAGCGCACCGGCCCCACCTTGGATTGGTAAGCCAGTAGATGCTCATGAGAATGCCCCAGGGCCTGCATCACAGCCTGCACGCTGGCC
>JAEXTI010000324.1 GCA_023406965.1 Chloroflexota bacterium | reverse complement strand
GCAGGGCTTGCATTCGGGCGGCGGGCACTTCGCTGCCCAGGTCGGCTTCCAGCATCTGCCATTCCATGTCTAGCATGGTCGGATCCGGGGCATCTTTCCACTGCCCGCCCATCAGGCCGGTTTCGATCTCGGTCAGGCCGGCGCCGTGAAAAAGGCCGGAGAGGCGGCGGCCGATGAGCGGGTCGGCGCCCTGACGTTGGAGGGCGAAGCGCTGCCACTGGCCCAGATCGGTCAGGGCCTCGGGGTGATCGATGCGCCCGCCGTAGTCAGGTTCGGCCAGGGCGAAAATCCAGCCGCCGGGACGGGTGACGCGGACCATTTCGGTCAGGGCCTGGGTGGCATCGGATACCCACAGCAAGAAGTAATGGCAAAAGACGGCTTCAAAGCTGGCGTTGGAAAAGGGCAGTTTGAGCCCATTGGCGGCAGCCAGGCGCACGCCGGGGGCTTTCTGTTTAGCCAGGGCCAGCGAAGGAAGGTGAATATCCACGCCCCAGGTCTGAGCCTGGGCGGTAGTTTCGGCGGCGACAGCGCCCGTGCCCACACCGACCTCAAGCAAGCGCTTTTGAGGGGTGAGTTCCAGGCGTTTGAACAAGAATCGGCGCAGCGGGCGGGACCAGCCGGCCTGCTGGAGGAAACGTTCGTGCCACTCTGCGGGGGAAAGGGTCATTTCGCGGGGTTACTCCATATTGTGTCCCAGGGGTCGGTGAGCAGGTTGCCCAACACCTGGGGGTGTCCCTGGGCTGCCAGCACATCGCCATCCGGTTCGACATACAACCAGGCGTTGCCGGTGCCTTCGGGCAGGGGCTGATCTTCGGCGGCCAATTCCAGGGCCACGGGGTTGCGGGCCGAATAGGGCACGGGCAGGTCCCAGACCAGACGCAGGCCGAGATCGGCAGCTTGTTGGCGCAAAGTTGGAAGCTCGGCGCCAACTACGGGGTTGTTGGCAGACAAGGATAGGGTCATCACGCCCATGCCGGCCAGCCGCTCGAGAATCGCTTTTCCGTTGGCGGATTCGGCCTGGGTGAGCGTGAGGTGGACGACCACGAAGATATCTTCAGCCAGGGCGGCGCGAATGGCCTCCCAGGAGGTGTTGTCATCGGGAACAAGCAGCAGCATGAGATGATCCAGGCCGGCTTGCAGGATGCTTTTGAGATAATCGGCATCTGCCAGGCGCTGCCCGTCGGTGATCAAGCCGGTGACCATGCCCAGTTTTTCGGCGTAGGCGATCAGTTCAGGCAGATCGGCGCGCAGAGTGGGCTCGCCACCGGTGAAAACGGCGTGGGGAATGCCGGCTTCCCAGGCTTTGGAGAGGAGGGTTTGCCATTCCTCCAGGCTCAGTTCGCGTTTGACGCGCTCGACGGGCGCAAAGGGCGAGGCGTCCATGTCGACCTGGCGGTAGGTGACGGCGCAATCCAGGCGGAAGGGCGCAGCCAGGTCGGTGTAAGGCTCCTGGCGGTCAAACTCCAGGTAGGTGACCGGGTCAAGGTCGGGCACGTCGAGGAGGGTTTGGATGCGGTCGGTGAAGCCGCTGTAATCTGCCTGGGCCTGGGCAGCGGGGATGCCATAACGGCGGGACACGCTGCGGGCGACTTCATCGGCTGGGGATTGGCGGATCAAGTGATAGGCGTACTCGGCGGCGGTCTGGTTGAGGTGCAGGACGGTGCTACCGTTGGCGATAAGTAAGCCGCTGCCGTTCTTCTCCAGGCGCAGGTGCAGCCGGTAGGGGAAATCGGAGTCAGGGGGCGCGGTGAAGTGGTAGATCCCGGCGGGAAGGGGTTCGTAGGCAGGGAAAAAGCGCTGCCAGAGGTTGCGCAAGGTGTTCATAATACCTCCGATTTTAGCGTATCAAACGGTTGAGGGCGAAGGTCTGGGTTGGCTTGATAGGCCAGCGGGCAGCCACCGCCACAGGTTTCGAGTAGTTCACAGGCCCGGCAAGCCGGGTCCAGGTTGCGGCGTTCGCGCAGCGAAAGGGCCAGGTCGTGGTTCCAGATGGAATCCCATGAGTCACGCAGGATATGGCCCAGGGGGGTGTAATAGGATTGGCAGGGCAGCACGGAGCCATCGGGTTCGGTGCACATGGCGTAGCGGGCGGCGGTGCAGCCCTTGAGACCCAGATCGGCTTGAAGCGGGTCGAACTGGCAGTACTGCGTGGGCGTGTACCAGATGAGGCGCTGCCCGGCGCGGTCGGTGGCATCACGGACGATGTCGAGGAGCGGTGGGAGTTCGCTTTCGTGCAAACCGGTGCCAACCGATTTCCCGCGACCGGAGTAAATGAGGGCGTTGAAGCCGACGGTAGGTACGCCCAGGTCTGCCAGGAAGCGCATGGTTTCGGGAAGGTGAGGGCTGTTTTCACGCAAGAGGGTGGTGTTGGTCATGACGAACAGGCGCGAGGCCAGGGCGTTGCGCAACCCGGCGACCGTTTCGCGCCAGGCGCCGGTATGGGCGACCAGAGAGTCGTGGATGGCTTCGTCGTGCGATTCGAGGGTGATCTGGACGTGATCGAGCCCGGCATCGACCAGAGCCTGGACGAAAGCGGGGTCCTTGAGGCGACGGCCATTGGTGTTCATGCCGGTAATTTGTCCATTGCGCTCGGCATGGGCAATGAGTTCGGGTAGATCGGCCCGTAAGGTGGGCTCGCCACCGGTGAAGACGATGTGTGGAACACCGATCTTCCAAAGGTGGTCGAGGGTCTGCTTCCACTCGGCGGTGGTCATTTCTTGGGGAGCGCGCGAGCGGACGTTATAGCAGTGGGTGCAGTCGTTGTTGCAGCGGTAGGTGAGCGCGCAGTCCATGCGGTAGGGCGCGGAGGGTTTAGAACTGAAGGGCATCTCCAGTTCCAGGTCCATCTCGCACAGGGGACAGCCCCCGGCCGGGTCGCCGATTTGTTCAAT
>JAEXTI010000302.1 GCA_023406965.1 Chloroflexota bacterium | reverse complement strand
GTCTCCCAGGAAACGCGCATGTACGCCCTCCTCACCTTCAACGCGGCGGTCGCCATCTATGCCCTGGTGCGCCTGCTGACCGACCCGCGTGCTTCTGCCCAGCCCTTTGGCAGCGAGTTTCGGCAATACCCGAGCGTCTGGCGGGCTGCCGGCAAGTTTGACCCCGGCGAGGAGGATGGTTCCAGGCTTCCGTATCAGCCGCGTAATCAAAGCGGGTGGCGAGCCTGGATTTCGCGGCATCGCGGCTTGCACCTGGAAACCATCCAGACCGACCTGGCCTGGGTGGCGTTCATCGTGTTCAGCGTGGCTACCCTGTTCAGCCATAACACCGCCGTGCTTTTCCCTGTGGCTACCAACGTCACGGTGTTGGGGTTGATCCTTTTTCAACGGCTCAAGAAACCGGCGGGCCAGCCTTCCCTGCATGCGCCCTCACTGCGCAACTGGATCATTGCCCAAATCGCCACCCTCCTCCTGTGGAGCCCCTGGCTGCCCCTCTTCATCAAGCAAGCCGGAGGGGTTGACCAGCGCTTTTGGATTCCTGCCCCCACCTGGGATACCATTCTCTGGTCGCTGCGCTCTTTCCTGAACGCGTCCGCGCCGCTTTCAGAGGGGGTGTCATGGGTGGTTTGGGGTCTATACGGGGGCGTGCTGCTTTTGGGGGCGGTGTATTTCCGCAAAAAACTCAGCCAGTTCTTCTTCCTGGCCGGTTTGTTTGCCATCCCCATCCTGGGCGAGCTGCTGGTGAGCCTGCGCCGGCCAATTTATTCGGAACGAACGCTAATCTGGGTCACCATCCCCTTATTCATCTTCCTGGCTGCGGGGATTTCCAAATTGAGAAACCGGTTTGTGATTTTCATCGCCATCGGGGTATTTGGATCGATCAACCTCTTTTCGGCGGGCGATTATTTCAGGTGGTTTCAAAAAGAAGATTGGAGCACCCCCGCCGGGTATGTGGCCAAGTTCGCCGAAAAGGGCGATTTGGTGCTGTTCAACTCCAACTTCACGGTCATTCCCTTCAACTATTATTTCCGGCAGTACGAAGACCTGTATTCGATCGAGATAGAGCGGCAGGGCGTTCCCAAAGATCTGATCCAGGACGCCATCCTGGAACCGGAGATGACGGAGGCAGACATCCCTGCGTTGATCTCCCTGGTGAGCGGGGAAGATCGCGTCTGGCTGGTATACAGCCATGACTCGTACACCGACCCGAATGGGCTCGTTCCGCAAACGCTGGACTCGCAGATGACGGTGACCCGCACGCGCGAGTTTTATGGCGGCGTGGTGTACTTGTATGAACGCCCGTAAGCAAGGAGTACCTGATGAAACCTGATCACCCGAATCAACCGCTGACCTCCGCGGAGCGCGAAACGCTGTTGGGGGTGCTGCAGGCCCGTTTCGAGAAGAACCAGCGCCGCCACGCGGGCCTGGAGTGGTCCACCGTGCAGGCCCGACTGGAGGCAAACCCCGCCAGGCTCGCTACGCTCGCCGAGATGGAGCGCACCGGCGGTGAGCCGGACGTGGTGGGCAGCGATGCAACCACCGGCGAGATCCTTTTCTACGATTGCGCGGCGGAAAGCCCGGCGGGGCGCAGGAGTCTGTGCTACGACCAGGCGGCACTGGAGGCCAGGAAAGAGCACAAGCCCCCCGATTCCGCGCTGGGCATGGCCGAAGCAATGGGCGTCGAGCTGCTTACCGAAGAAGAATATCGCGTGCTGCAAACGCTGGGGGCCTTCGATCTGAAAACTTCGAGCTGGTTGAAGACGCCACCCGAGATCCGCAAGCACGGCGGAGCCATCTTTGGCGACCGGCGCTATGAGCATGTGTTTGTGTATCATAACGGCGCGGACTCTTACTACGCGTCCCGGGGATTCCGCGGCTCGCTCAGAGTGTAAGGGGAGGGCTGAGCCGTGTCCATGGAGCATAAAGGCTATGCTTTTGATTGGCAGGCGTTCGAGCGGGAACTGTATCCCGTGTTACTCAAGGCGCTGGAAACAGGCGACCTGCACGAGCTGATTGCGTTCATTGAGCGAAACCGGGATCAACTCAGCGACCCCTACGAGGGCGCGCCGTTGAACGACCGCTGGCAGGCGATGCTGTCCAACCGCGACGCGCACGAATATGGGGATTACGCCCTGACCAAATTCTACGATCCCGGCCAGGCGATGGGGGTGGGCGAGGCCTGGATAGAGCTTTCTGAGCGGCTTCCGGCGCGGGCCTTGCTGGGTGAGGCCCTTGGTCCAAAGGGCAACCCGTTCGACCCCGGCAGGATGGGGTCGTATTTTCAGCGCCCCGAGCAGGTGCGCGCTTCGCTGGATGCCCTGGCAAACGTGAGCGGGCCGCAGGTGGAGGCGTTCCGCGCGCTGCTGGAAAGCTGCGCGGCGAGAGCACTGGGGGTGTACGTCACGTTTTGAGTGGGGTGGATAAACCCAAAAGCGAAACGAGGGAAAAATGGCTAAGTCCTTGATTGCCCGTGCCCGGCTGATCCTGAATCCACTCATGCTGCTTTGTTTCTCCGCCGCCTGGATCCGCGAGTTTCTCTACTGGCTGCCCAAGGACGCCCAGGGTACAAGCCTGAACTATTGGGCCTACACCGAGTGGTTGATCGATTATTCGCAGGGCTTCATCCGGCGAGGGCTGTCGGGTGAAATCTGGTGGCTGGTTCCCGCCGCGGTCTCGCGCCTGGAGTTTGTGGCGGTGCTCTCCTGGGTTCTAATTTTGTTGAGCGCAGCCGGGTACATCCGGCTGCTGGCCCGGTCGTGGAAGGCCTTTCACCCGTTGACCTTGTTCGGGTTGTTGTTCCTGCCCTCCTTGTTCTTCTTTTATCTTCACGACCACGATGCCATCGCCCGCAAGGAAGTTCTGGGCTATCTGACCATCCTTTTGCATTTACTGGTCCTCGAAAGGACCTTTCCGCTCCGGGCAGGAAACGCCCTGCGGCGCTACGCGCTGGGCCTGGCACCCATCGCTGCCATCCTGCTGCCCGCCATCATCCTGGTCCACGAGGGCAACTTCCTCTTGTTTGTCCCGCTGCACGGCATGATCACCCTGACCGCCCTGCGGATGGGGTCTTCGCGCAGTTTCTGGCGGGCGGCCTTGTGGACCGGGCTGCTGTACCTCCCGGCGGCGCTGGCCTTCGGCGCGGTGTACCTGTCGGGGACGCCGACCTACCAAACGCTGCTGGACATTTGCACAAAATGGGCTGCCGCCGGGGCCTTGCGCACACCCACCTGCGTTTTGCCCCCCGAGCGGCTCAGCGGCTCCACTTTGCCCGGGGCGTTCATCCCCATGCAGTGGTCGCTGCCCCGCGCCGTAGAAATCACGCAATTTATCGTGTTAATGAACTGGTCCGCGTGGCTGATGATCCTGCCGGTGTTGGG
>JAEXTI010000288.1 GCA_023406965.1 Chloroflexota bacterium | reverse complement strand
TCAAAGCAGTTTGAGCCCCAATACTGTTGGGTGCAGAAGCCGTTGGGATAGACCAGTGGGATGATCGGGTCACCGGTATTCGGATCTGTACCGCCGGTGATGGGGGTATCGCTCATGTTA
Source organism: Chloroflexota bacterium (assembly GCA_023406965.1). Next base: position 6,698 of record JAEXTI010000288.1, on the reverse strand, counting down.
GCAGCGCCGTCGGAGAGGAAAATGATGACCCAAACCGCGCCTGGGCGACCGTTTTGCTTGAGCTCATTGGCAGCCACGCGCATGCCGCAGCCTGTGCAGGTGGAAACCAGGGTAAAGCGCCCGTCTTCACCGCGTGTTGTATTCCAATTTTCTGCATAGTCCTGGTCGTCATCGGTGAATACTTCGCCGGGGTCCATGTCCCAGTTGAAGGCGTCGTATTTATCATCTAAATCGCAAGGATCGCCGTCATCCCACCAACTGTTGGCGCTGTAGTCGCAAGGTAAGAGGGGATCCGCGTCGGCACCATCGCCGTCCCGGTCGTCAGGATAAGTCGGGTTGTTGCGGCGATCTCCATCCTCATCTGATTGCCAAAGGGGCCACATCCGTGCAAAGGGCGCGTCATCGTGGGGGGTAATGCCTGCGATATTGGCGATAACGGCCGGCTTGTTGGTCGCAGTGAGATCGCCTGCCGTAAGCGGCACCCGCACGGTGGCTTTAGAATCGAAGGTGATGACCGAAACACGGTCGTAGCCTTCGTAGAGGCTGCCGACCAGGTCGACGGCGGCGTCCTTGGCTTCTTGCAGCGGGTGACAGTCGTTGAATGTGGCGCAGCCATTTGTTGGATCTAGAGGATCATAATCGGCAGCAACCGATGAGCTGAACCCGTGCGACTTCCATGCCACACATATCCCGGCGATATAGGTTTCGCATTCCTGAACCATCGATTCGGAAATATCGATGACCAAAACCAGGTCGACGGCGGCCGCTTCGGCGGTGGCGTGGGTTTCAAGGTTAACGTGTTTAAAGCCCAACAGCGACAAGAAATACAGCGGTGTGCGCTGGTGCGCTTCGACCCAGATCAGTTTGCGAGGCGAATCGCGGGTGGTGTCAGGGCAGGTGGCGTAAAACGCGGGTTCTTCGGTTGCCAGCGCTGCATCGCGGACGCCATCGGAGTCGGAATCACAAACGCGCACCTCAAGTTGCAGCAAGGCAGGGTCGGGATTGACATTATGAAGAACCAGTGTTTCGAGAACGGACGCTTCCATTTCGTCGAGGGTTTTATTGCGTTTAAAATTGGTGGCAGCGGACACGGCTGCGGAGTCAACCGCACGCTTGAGTTGGCCATAGGAAACATAAACGACCCCCGCATCGAGGGCAAGGCCAACAAATAGTAAGAGAGCTACCAACGAGACAGCGAAGATGACAATCACTTGTCCGCGAGAGCGGGCAGGGCGGTCATCAGGGCTTTGGCGTAGGTGTTGGCGCAGCAGCTGGGAGAGGCATAATAGTGTACGCATGGATCATTATGGGGTCAGGCACAAAAATAGTGAAAATTGGGAGACTGAGAACCTGGTCGTAGCAGTAATAAACTTCTACAGCGACGAATCCTTTGCTGGCGGGCGCAGCAACGCGCGTCGACCCGTAAGCAGCAGGATCAACGATTTCTTGGATGTGAGTTAACGTATAATAGGGATGGTCGCGCACGACACTCCCTTCACAATCTTTAGACCAGTTATTGGTGCCTGGGCCACCGCCCCAACTGGTGTTAGAGAGTGCCCAGTAATTGGTCGTTTCGCCCCCTTCGTCCGTCGCGGAGTCGCTGCCACTGCCCGATTTTGGATGGGTGTCGGAAACGAGGTTCGCGCCTTCGACCGTATAAACAGAGATGACCACATCATCCGTGGCAGGGTCCAGGGTGATGTAGGGGTTGAGACCGTTGCAAAATGGGTCGTCTGCGGCCTGGCACTCCACGGTCTGAGGGGGAGAGAAGATGCAGGCAATGTCGTAGTAAAATTCGAATGATTCTGGGGTTGAACAGTCTTCGTCGCTTGAGGCGGTGACGGCAAACGGATCGCGGACAGAGGCGAACCGGGTTGCTTCGCGGGTGAGATCAATGGCGTCCAGATAACGCCCGATATAGTTGGCGACTTCGATCAGGCCCAATAGAATAAGAAGCAGAATAGGCAAAACGAGCGCCAACTCAAGGAACGACTGTCCCTTTGGACGGCGCCGCATTAACGGTCGAAACTGTGATAACTTAACCAACCATTGCATACCGATTTTCCTATTTTAACCTAGATTCATTCGCTGGATTCCCCTAATATATAAGATAGTCGTGACAGATTATTAAGTCAAGTAAATCCAGGATAATTGTAATTTCATTGCAACGTAATTATAGTTTTTTCGAGTCGCTTATAGTATACATTGTAAGGGGCTTGTAAGGTTATGGTTAGAATGCGTGGGGTTTTGGGGACAATAATCCTCGATCCAGGCGGCGCGGAGCCTGCGACGGCAACTCCCAAAGAGTCCCAATAAAGGTATAATAATTGCAACCGAATCTTGGTACGGGTAACTCATATTAACGCTCAGGATTAGCTCCGACTTGTTCAACCTCACCACCTATCCCATTCTGCTTGAAGCCGGCCAAACTCGCCCGGATTTCCCCGGTTTTTTGGCGGCGAGCGCACCGCGGAAATCGGCTCGTTTGCGCGGCCAGGACCAGGTGATCCTCTTCTTCAGCCAATCGGGGAGCATGCCGCTGGCGGCCAATGCGCAGCGCGAGATGCTCAATCGTTTGGCTGAAACTTATTTCACCTCGAGCGGATCGGTGACAGCCGGGATGCGGGCGATGGCTGAGCGCTTGAACGATTTTTTGCTGGCGCGAAATGTGCGCAGCGCTCGGACGGGTGGTCAGATGGTGGGCTTGATCAGCCTGGCAGTGATCCACAGCGGGCGGTTATATCTGGCGCAGGGCGGCCCATTGCACACCTACCGGTTGAGCGGCTCGGCAGTGGAGCATTTTCAAGATGCGGAAGGGATGAGCCGCGGGATGGGCGTGGCGAAGGTGATCAGCCTGCGTTACTACCAATCGGAAGTTGCGGCGGGAGATACCCTGATCTGGACAGTGGAGCATTTGGGAGACCTCCCGGATGAATCGGTGACAATGCCGGTTGCGGAACTGGCCCGGCGGTTGACCGCTGAAGTGTTGGATATGCAAGGCGGAGTGGTGCGGCTGAGCGAAGGCAAGGGAGAAATTTTGCCCGTGTCGCCTCCTGCTTCCATTTCGGCTTCTTCGGTTGGGTATACGCCCGTGCCCGAGGGCGTGTATCTGAGCGGGAAGATCGCGGTTTCCGAGCCGCCGATGGTCGAGGCGCCGCAGGAAATTCCTCAAGCGGGGATGCCAGAGCCCGCCACGGTGGCGCAGGTACAGGCGCCAGTAGTGGAAACGGCCAGGGTTGAGCGGCCTCGCCGGGTTGTGCACGTTGAGGAAGAAGCGTCTGAGCCCGAAGGACCTTCTCCGGCGGCTGCGGCTGCTGCCCGAGCGGCAGTGGATGGGATTGGAAAGATGCGCAAAGCTGGAAATTCCATCAGCCGGGGGCTGGAGCGCTTATTTGAGCGGGCCATGCCGGGAAATCCAGATCGCGGCTTAAATGTTTCACCGGGGAATATGTTGTTTGTGGCGATTATGATACCGCTGGTGATTGTGGCCGTGGCCATGACGGTATATTATCAGCGCGGGCGGAGCGAGCAGCACCAATTGTATCTGCAATCGGCGCAGTACTTCTTCGAACAATCCAATAATAAGGAAGATTTGGGTCTACGACGCGACGATTGGAACCAGGCGCTTTACTGGCTGGATAAAGCCTCGGATTATGGTAGTTCAGAAGAAGCGGATGGGCTGTACGATGCGGTGCAGGCAAAGATTGACGAGGCGGATGGCGTTGAGCGTCTGGTTTACCGGCCGGTCGCAGCAGGGGATTTGCCCTCAGACGTCAAAATCACCCGCATGATGGTTTATCTCAACGATATTTACATGCTGGACTCTACCCAAGGGCGCATCTTGCGCCTGAGACGATCGGGCCAGGATTATGAGTACGACGCTTCCTTTGTGTGCGGTCCGGGGATGGCCGGCGGCACGGTGATTGGCCCGCTCCTCGATTTTGTCACGTTGCTGCCGGGGAACGATTTTGATGCGGCGGTGATGGCCATTGATGGCGGCGGCAATTTGGTGTTCTGCACGCCCAATGTGGCCGGGTTCAGCAGCATGGCGTTGCCTGTTCCCGAAACCAATTGGGGCACGATCGAGGCGATCAGTTATTCACAGGGCAGCCTGTATGTTTTGGATCCAGCAGTGAATCGGGTATGGCGTTTCGATCCAGCAGCCGAAGGCCCAGGTTTCGAGGGTTTGCCGCATCTGTATTTCACGGATAGCGTCCCGAACCTGAACAACGTGCTGGATATGATTTTGTACGAAGATTACCTGTATATTTTAAATGAAGATGGCACGATGACAACCTGTCGATCAAACGGTGAGTCAACCGATTGCACCGAGCCAACGCCGTATGGCGATGGACGCGCAGGGCGTGAGAGTTCGCCGCTGTCGTTTGCCGATGCAACCTTCCTTCAGCTTCAAGTCACCGAGCCGCCCGACCCTTCTTTGTATGTGCTGGATGCGCAGAACAAATCGATTTACCAGTTCAGCCAGCGCAAGCTGAATTTGCAGGGGCAATACCGGTCCGATAACCGCCTGAGCAGTTATGTTCCAGCCGGCGAGCCGACCTCGTTTGTGGTTACGCCGAACCGGCGGGCGTTGCTGGCGTTTGGTAACCAGGTGTTCTTCGCTCCGATGGAGTAGCTTACCTGGCAATGCCCACAGACGCGGGTAAGAAACCCGCGCTACGAAGACGGACTAACGGCTTTTCAACCAAGCTGTGATTCGATCGGGCTCCCAAGTGTTGATCACTGCGTCCTTTTCTAACCCGGCGCGGCGAGCCACCGACACGCCGTAAAAGGCCTGGTCAAGATCGGCTGCGGAGTGGGCGTCGGTGTTGATGGTGATGGGGATGCCCAACGAGGCGGCATGGCGGGTGTGAATATCGTCAGTATCCAGACGTTGGGGGGCGGCGTTGATTTCCAACGCTGTGCCATGCTCCTGAACCGCCTGGAAAACGGCTTGCCAATCGAGGTCGGCCCCGGCACGGTCGGGCAGGAGCCGACCGGTGGGGTGGGCGATGATGTCCACATGAGGATTGCGGATGGCATTTAGCAGGCGAGCGGTGATTTGCTCGCGGGGTTGGCGCAGCGAGGCATGCAGCGAGGCGATGACGATATCCAATTGGGCCAGGGCTTCGTCGGGGTAATCGAGTACGCCGTCGGCGCGGATATCCACCTCAGCGCCGTGCAGAATGAGAATGCGGTCGCCCAGGTGCTTACGGGCGGCTTCGATCTCGGCGCGCTGGCGGGGAAGATCCTCTGGTTTCATCCCACGGGTAATGCCAAGGTAGCTGGAATGATCAGTGACGGACAAAACCTTGTGACCTTTCTGGATGGCCGCCAGGGCCATGTCTTCAATGCTGAGCAAGCCATCGCTCCAGGTGGAGTGCGAGTGCAGTTCGGCGCGCAGGTCGCTGGTTTCAATCAGGCGCGGCAGGCGGTGGTTGAGGGCCGCGTCGATCTCGCCGCGATCTTCACGCAACTCTGGGGGGACCCAATCCAGACCGAGGGCGCTGTAAACTTCTTCTTCGGTGGGGTAGCGGAGCAAATTTCCCGCTTCATCGGTCAGGCCGCGCTCAGAGAGGGACAGCTTGCGGCGTTGGGCCAGTTCGCGCAGGCGCACATTGTGGTCTTTGGAGCCGGTGGCGTACATCCACAACGCGCCAAACGATTCGGACGGCTGGGCCCACAATTGGATGCGCAGACCGTCGTGCAGTTCGATACTGGATTTATTTTCGCCTTGCCCCAGCACGCGAACCACGTTGGGGTGGCTGGTGAAAGCAGCCATGAGGGCCGGGGAGTCGGCGCAGGCCACCACCAAATCGAGGTCGCCGACCGTCTCTTTGAAGCGGCGCAGACTTCCGGCGGCTTCGGCTCGCTGCACGCCAGGAAATTCGCGCAGCCAGGCCAGCCAGCGCTGCCCGGCGGTATAGGCCTTGCCCAGGGACATGCGCGATCCACGCGCGGCCAGCCCGGCGATGCCCGCCAGGATGTTGGCTTCGGTTTTGGCGCCCATGCCCGGCAGCGTGGCGATTTTCCCGGCTTTGGCGGCGGCTTCCAGGTCGGCCAGGGTGAGAAGGCCCAATTCTTTCCAAAATAGGGCCACTTTCTTGGGGCCTACTCCGGAGACACGCAGCAAATCCAATAGAGAGGGGGGCACTTCGTCTTCGAGGCGATTGAGGAACTCGAGCTTGCCGGTGCTGAGCAGCTCCTGGATTTTCTCTGTGATGGCTTTGCCGATGCCGGGCACGTTGGGAAGTTCGCCGCGCGAATCGAGGGCGGCGGCTTCTTCGGGCAGGTCGCGCAGGCTCTCGGCGGCGCGCTGGTAGGCGCGCACTTTGAAGACCAGCTCGCCTTTGATTTCCATCAAGTTGGCGATGCGCTCGAAGACCTCAGCGATCTCGACATTGGTCAATGCATCTGGGTTTTGAGGCATAAGAGATTTCTCCTTATGAAGTAGTTCCTTGAGCGGGCAACTGGGCCAGAATCCAGATGTGCTCGGTAGGGAAGGCAGCGCCGGGGGTTTCGATCTGCACAACATTGTTCCATTTCTCGTCGTTCATGGTCAGGGTGCGCAGCTCGAGGATTTTGAGTCCAACCTGGGCGAAGGCCTGGCGGAATTCGCTTTCGGTGAAGTACTGGTAGCTTTCCAGGCGCTCGGTCTTCCACAGGTCTTTTCCCAGGAAGATAGATTTGGTGATGTA
>JAEXTI010000229.1 GCA_023406965.1 Chloroflexota bacterium | reverse complement strand
CGGAAGGCGTGAACCTCAAAATCAAGATGCTTAACCGCCGCGGTTTTGGCTACCGTAACTTCAAGTCTTTCCGCTTACATGTCCTGGTAGCTTTCATCCCTTTTTCCCGCTAAAAGCGGAAGAGCCTATATTTAATGATGGCACAAGCGATATTAGAGATTTTTTGGCTAAAATAATGGTAGAGACAAGAGTGAAAGATACTTTTCTAGAAGTAAGTTGGACGGATAGGCTAGAAAAAGTAGAGGTGGATATAGAAAGCAAAACAGATTATGATGATTACAGTGAGTTCTCTGTAAAAGTTTCTAGACCTTTCCTAAATGCAATCCAGAAATATAAGGAAGAAAGAATTAGCATCTACTTCTTCAGTAATCACCCACTTACATTTCATCCGATTGCGGGGGGTGAAGGTTGGTATTACAGGTACTCAGCTCTTAATCCCATAGACACTTTCACTAGCTCTCAGTATAAAATTAGCATTCTTTCCATATCGTCATTATTTTTTCTTAGTTTGTATCTATTTATAACTTACTTAAACCAACCAGATTCTTCGATTTTTATTGAACTTATCATTTTCCTACTTCTATTGGCAACAGGGTTCATTGCGTTAAACTCAACTTTTTATTTAGGGGAGAAATTAGGAATAGTGACAAACGGGAAGTTGTTAAAATCGAAGCTTATAGAATTTATTAAGCATCTGTTAAATAGCTAAACACCCCCTCTACAATCCGCCTAGAAGCTTCACAGTGACATTCTAAGAGGCTTTTCTTTCATGCAGGCACACCCCACCTGTTTAGTATGCTTTCGATAACGTGAACACAGCAGTGGTAGCCTACCCTAAATGGCATGTTACCACTGCTACAGTTGGAAAAGTGTGTTAAAATACGTCGGAACAACAAACTACTTTTTAGTGTCCAACTCAATAAGTGGTTTTTGAGTTTTCGGTGGGGCATGGTGCAATGGCAGCACACCAGACTTTGGATCTGTGGATCTTGGTTCGAATCCAGGTGCCCCAGCTAGACCACTCAAAGCGTATGAAAGACGATTGAACGTATGCACAACCAAAAGACACAAAGGAAAACGCAAAATTTTCCTTTGTGTCTTTGATTAACCGTCGACTGCCGCCGCAGGCGGCTTGTTCATCCGCTTTGCGCTTTGCAAGTATAATAATTAAACCCTTGAAGAAGGGATAGGAGAGAATATATGAAGCTGATCCCCGTAATCCTCGCCGCCGGGCACGGAACGCGCATGCGCTCCAAAACTCCCAAAATGCTGCACCCTCTGGCCGGGCAGCCCCTGGTCATGCACGCTCTGCGCAATGTGGCGGCGGTGACCGAGGAGCCCCCCGTGGTGGTGGTCGGCTTTGGCGAGGATGCCGTCCGCCAAGCGGTGGGAACTGCTGCCCGCTTTGCCGTCCAGCAGCCCCAGTTGGGCACCGGGCATGCCATCATGGCTGCCGAGGAGTTGGCTGCCGGGCAGGGCGATCTGGTGCTGGTCACCTATGCCGACATGCCCCTGCTCAAGCCGCAGACCATTGCCCGTCTGGTAGAACTGCAAAAGGATAACCCTGGTCCCATCTCCATGCTCACGGTGGTGCTGGACGACCCGCACGGCTTTGGCCGGGTGGTGCGCAACGCCGACGGCACCGTGCGCGCCATTGTCGAAGAGGCGGTCGCCAACCCCCAGCAGTTGGCCATTCGCGAGCTGAACGCCAGCGTGTTTTGCTTCCGCGCCGAATGGCTGTGGCCCGCCCTGCATCGCATCCAGGTCTCGCCCAAGGGCGAGTACTATCTGACCGACCTGGTGGAGATTGCGGTCAATGACGGTTTACAGGTGCGAGCCGTGTGTACCGATGACCCCACCGAGGCGGTGGGCATTAACACCCGCGTGCATTTGGCCGAGGCCGAGGCCATTCTGCGCAAGCGCATCAATGAGCAATGGATGCTGGCGGGGGTCACCATCGTCGACCCGGCCACCACGTTCATCGAGGCGGATGTGACCCTGGGACAGGACACAATCGTCTGGCCCAATACCTACCTGCGCGGCAAGACGGTCATTGGCGAGAACTGCTATCTCGGCCCAGATACCATCATCGAGTCCTCTCAAATCGGCAATTCCTGCCGCGTGCTGGCTTCGTACATCGAAAGCTCGCTACTCGAAGACGAAGTGCGCATGGGGCCCTTCTGTCACCTGCGCCCCGGCGCCCACCTGGCCAAGGGCGTCAAGATGGGCAACTTCGGCGAGGTCAAGGGCTCGTATCTGGGCCCAGGCACGCAGATGGGGCATTTCTCGTATATCGGCGACGCGCAGATCGGCGCGAAGGTCAATATTGGGGCAGGCACGATCACCTGCAATTATGACGGGGTGCATAAGCACAAGACGGAAATTGGCGACAACGCCTTCATCGGCAGCGACAGCATGTTGGTCGCGCCGCTGAAAATCGGCAACCGGGCCAAAACCGGGGCCGGTTCGGTGGTCACCCACGATGTGCCGGATGACGGCGTGGTGGTGGGCGTGCCGGCGCGGCCTTTCCAGAAGAAAGTAGAAGAGGGCGGTGAGTGAACTTCACTGGTTGTTCGTAGTTGTTTTCCTGCTGCTAGATTTGCTGCTGGCCGTCATGCGCGCCAGCTTGCTCAACGCGCGCCTGCCGCTGCTGATGGACCTGGCTGAGAACCAGCCGGAAGAGGTGGAGCGGGCCATGACCTTGCTGGCCAATTACCGCATCCGTACCACCCTGCGCCTGGGTTTGGTTATCAGCCATTTTGTCCTGGCGGGGCTCACCGCCTGGGGCCTGTTGCAAATTTGGCCGGGCCGGGTGGGACTGGCCTTGGGGATGATGGCCCTGGCGGCCCTGCTGTTGGTGGTGTTGGAATACCTGATGGAAGGGGTCATTTTGCCCCATGCCGAAAAGTGGGCCCTGCGTTTTGCCCCGCTGGCCAGGGCGGTGGATATTGTCTTCAGCCCGCTTTCTGCCGGCCTGACCCTGATCCTGGGGTCGCCGGACATGCTGCGTCAGCGCTTCAGCCCGGTCACGGAGTATGAACTGCGCAACTGGGTGGAAGCGGGCCAGGCTGAGGGCAGCCTGGAAAAGGGCGAGCGAGAGATGATCTATTCGATCTTCCACTTCGGGGACACCCTGGCCCGGGAGATTATGGTGCCGCGCATCGACTTGCAGGCCCTGGAGATCAATACCCCCCTGGAAGAAGCCGCCCAGGCATTGACAGGGTCGGGACACTCGCGCGTGCCGGTATATGAGGACACGGTGGATAACATCGTGGGTCTGCTGTATGCTAAGGATTTGCTGCGCGCCCGCCTGGAGGGGCAAAGCCTTTCTGCGCTGCGCGGAATGCTGCGCCCGGCCTATTTTGTGCCGGAAGCCAAGAAGGTGGATGACCTGCTGAGTGAAATGCAGTTGCGCCGGGTGCACATGGCCATTGTGGTCGATGAGTATGGTGGCGTGGCGGGGCTGGTGACCCTGGAAGATATCGTCGAAGAAATTGTTGGTGAAATTCAGGACGAATTCGATCAGGCCGAGGAACAGCCCTACCAACAGATTGGGCCGGATGAGTACGTCTTCCTGGGTCGTACCGACCTGGATGATTTCAACGAGGTCATGGGCAGCCACATCGACAAGGATATTGCCGATACGCTGGGCGGGTTGATCTACGGCCTGCTGGGGCACGTTCCCAACGGGCCCGAGTCGGTGGAAGTGGACGGCTTACAGCTTACGGTGGAGCAAGTCAGCGGCCGGCGCATTCGCAAGGTGCGTGCCAGCCGCTCGCAGACTCAATCGACCGAGGAGGCAAAAGATGAAGCTGAATGAGGATCAACGAAAACAACTGGTAGAAATGGCCGCCCAGGCCCGGCGCTGGGCTTACGTGCCCTATTCCCACTACGCAGTGGGAGCGGCCGTTCTGACCGCTTCGGGAAAATTCTATGATGGAGTCAACATCGAAAACTCCGCCTATCCCGATACAATCTGCGCCGAACGGGTGGCGATTTTCAAGGCAGTCTCGGAAGGCGAGCGCGAGTTTGTAGCCATTGCCGTGGTCACCTCCAACGGGGGTACGCCCTGCGGTTCTTGCCGCCAGGTGATGGCCGAATTCGGCCTGGACACCCTGGTGATCATTGCGGATGAGACCGGGCGCATTGCGCTGGAAACGACCGTCATCGGCTTGCTGCCGGGGGCCTTTACCGGGCGCGATTTGCCTGGGGCGTAGGGATGCCCAAGACCATCCACTCGATGACGGTGGAGGCGGTTGTCCTGCGCCACAGTGAGTGGGGTGAGGCCGACCGCCTGCTGGTGCTGTTCACCCGCGAGACGGGCAAGCTGCGCGCCGTGGCCAAGGGCGTGCGCAAACTGCTCTCCCGCAAGGCGGGACACTTGCAGCCCTTCACCCGCGTCAAGGTTCAGGCCGCGCATGGGCGGGATTTTTGGATCATCACCCAGGCCGAGACCGTGGAAGCCTACCTGCCCCTGCGTGAAGATCTGCTGCGCGTGGCTTATGCCACGTACGTGATCGAGCTGATCGACCGCTTCACCTATGACGAAGGCTCCAACCCCATGCTCTACCAGTTGCTGGTGGATACGTTGGAGCGCGTTTCATCCTTGCCCGACCCCTTCATTGCGGTGCGCTATTATGAAATCCACCTGCTTGACCTGGTAGGTTTTCGCCCAGAGTTGTTCCGCTGCGTGGAATGTGGCGCGGCGGTGCAGGCCGAAGACCAGTACTTTGATTCCTTGATGGGCGGGGTGATTTGCCCGCGCTGCGCCGATCGATTCCCGGCGGCTCGTCCGATTACAGTAGGCGCGCTGAAGTTCTTGCGTCATTTGCAGCGCAGCACATTCAAGGTCGCCGAGCGCGCCAACCCCAGTGGCACAGAGCGCGCCGAGATGGAGTCGCTGCTCAATTACTTCATCACCTACCTGCTGGAGCGGCGCATGAATTCGCCCCACTTTTTGCACGAGGTGCGCCACAACCAATATAAAGCCGGGGGAAAACCCGCCGAAGGCTAATCCTTTTCCGTGCGGTAATTAATCCTATAGACGGCGTAGGCATCATCCTGATATATCAGGCTCAGGAACTGGCATTCGAATGGCCGGTCCCTTTGCATGATGATGTGGGTGACATCGCCGTCATAGACGTAGTCGATCACTTCCTGGCAGGGCTGCTCGGTATAAAAACGGTCCGTAGAAAGCACCCGCCCATACCAGGTCAACACGTCCGGCCCAGCATAGGGGATGGACATGAAATCCACATACACAGGGCGCAGCGTTTCGAGACGGAAGTTTTCCATCTTGACCGGCACCAGGTAGATGTCTTCAGCGCTGCTGTTTTGCGCCACCCAATCCAGCATGGCCCGGTCGGGGGCAGTGGCTTTCTGGCGGAAGTCATTGGCTGAGTAGAGGATTCCCGCTAGCGCAAGCAGCAAGAGAGCGCTCAGGCAAGCCGCGGGCAGCCATTGGATGGAAACCCACCGCTGCGGCAAGCGCGCCGCCAGTGCTCCGCTGAGCAGGGCCGTGGCCAGAGGCACCAGCAAAGCGCTGGGCCGCCAGGGAAAGAGCAAGGCCAGGGTGTTGTCCTGGATGAACCACTGCGCCAGGGTCAACGCGGCAGAGGCCAACGTCACGGTAAGCAGCACCGTGAACAGCGCGCGCTGCTTGCGGATAACCACCAGCGCGGCAGCCACCAGCCCCAGCTTGATCACCGAACTGAAGTCGAACCACGTTTTAATCTGGGCGTGGTGGGGAATGCGGAAATCAACCAAAATGCGGCGCGCTTCGGCGGCCATCTGCGCGGCTTCGGGCTGGGCAGCCTGGGCAAAGCTGCCATAAACATATCCCACCACCGGGGCCACAGCCACCAGCGCCAGCACAGCCAGCCCGGCGGCTTGCTTCCAGCGGCGCTCTTGCATTCCTGTCACCAGCAGATACCCGGCGGTGAGCAGCCCCGCGGCCAGCAGATAGGTGGGGTGTACGGTGGCAGCCAGAACGGCGCTAAGAATGGCCCAAACGCGGTGGTTCTTAAGAAACAGGTAAATGGATAGCAGTAAGAACACGCCGAAAGCGCTGGGCTGGAAGACCGTGCCCAGCAAGCGCTGTCCGGCCAGCCCGCCGTCGAAGAGGAAGATCCAGGTTGGGTTCAGTCCGCGGGCCAGGAGGAAGCGTAGCGCCGCCGAGTGCAGGGCAGTGAGCGCGGTGACGGTCAACAGAAAACGCCCGCGCGAGGCGCGCAAATGGAAGACGTGATCGAGGATACCCAGCAGGCTGAACAGGTACACGCCCATCAAGGCGGCGTAGAGCAGGTAAAAGATTTCTTTCCAGCGGGTGATTGAAAAGATCAAGTAGATTAGGAAACTGAAGACCGGTGTGGGGTCCAGCGTGCTCACCAGCCAGTCCGAGGCCAGCGAACCCATCCCCGCCCGCGCCATACCGTGTAAGAAATACTGGTTCTGGTTCGAGGTAAACAGTGGCGCCTGCGCATAGGCCAGCACGAACAATAAAATAAGCAACAGAGACCCTAAGGGTCTTCTTAGACCCTTAGGGTCTATCCTGAAATCATTGGAGTGGTTGCGATTTTGAGGTTGGTCTGTAATAGAAGAGATATTCATCAAAGCTCAATTCTTTAAGAGTCAAGTAAAGTCAGGATGATTGTTCTTAATAAAAAACATCAGTTTCCGTCCTGAATTACTGAGACCAAGATTTTGGCGTCCCATATACCTCTTCCCTACTCTCTCGCGGCAAATCTCTATTTGCGTCACAGGTCTACTGGGTTGGCAGAGGGTCAGAAATCTGGAAAAGTGGGGGGGGCGGGCCCGCCCGAT
>JAEXTI010000220.1 GCA_023406965.1 Chloroflexota bacterium | reverse complement strand
CCGCCGGAGGGAAGGTTGTGGAAGACCGCGATGCGCGCCATGCTAGATCACCCGCACGCCTTTCTCCCAGAATTTACGCCGGTAAAAACGGGTCATGAACAAGCCTTCGACCTTGCCGCGCAGGCTGTTGCTCTCCACCACCATCCACAGGATGGGCCACCACAGGTAGTCGCGGTCCACACCTTTTCGGAAGGGATAGGTGAGGGTACGGTAGGCCAGCGAGGCCACGTAGGTGAACAGCGCGCCCACCTGGCGCAGCATCATGCGGGCCTGGGCGCGGGGCGGCCAGGGATAGCCAGGATGGTTTTTGTAAATGGTGCCGAGGAGGATTTCGGAGTAACCATAGATGTAGAAATGTCGTCCCAGGCGCTTCACGTTGGGGCTGAACATGTGATAGACGACCGCATCGGGCACAGGCACGGCGCGCTTGCCGCTCTGCAACTGCACGCGGTAGCTCAAATCCGTTTCGGCCCCGGTGTACATATTGGGGTTGAACAGCCCGGCCTTGAGAAAATCAGCGCGGCGGATGGCGCAATTGCCGGTGACCAGCGCGGCGGGAAAAGACTCGGAGCCGCGGTAGGCATTCTTGAAGGGCTTCATGGCATCCAGAAAGCGCTCGACGCGGGTGGAGGGCCGGTAAGCCTCGATGGCGCCGCCCGTGCCCACCACGCTCTCGTCGGCGAAGGGGGCCACCAGCTTGCGCAGCCAGTCCGGCTCGGGCACGCAGTCCGAGTCGGTGAAGACCAGGATGTCGCCCTGGGCAGCCAGCACGCCGGTGTTGGTGGCAGCGTGGGGGCCCTGGATGTCGCGCTCGTAGAGCAGTTTGACGGGATAGGCCTGGACGACCTCAGGGGTGCCGTCGGTGGAGTTATTGTCGACCACGATGACTTCCATCTGCTCGCGGGGGTAATCCTGGCGGAAGATGGCATCCAGACAGTGGCGCACGGTGCGCGTGCCGTTATAGACGGGGATGACAATGGAGACGCTGGGGGCAAAGAAATCGCTCACGAGAGGCTCCAGTAGCGCTCGGCATGGGCGTGATAGCCGAAGATTTTGCGCCAGGTATGCTCGCGGCGGCCGCCGCTGCCCGCCAGCAAATAACGCAGCTTCTCGCCAGGGTGAATTTCTCTGGCGCGCTCGGCGGTGTAGGCCTGGACTCGTTGGCAAAGCTGCTGCTCGTCGACAAAAATCCAGGGGGTTTGGGTGGCATATCCGCGCATGGCAGTGAGTTTGGCTGGCACATCGATCACCAAGGCCTGACTGCGCCAGTTTTTGCGAGGAGATTGGGCGAAGTAGGCGGCGAAGATGTCAGGGTCCTCAGCGTGGGGGAAGTCCTCGTAAAACCAGACCGGGAAGCCCTCGGCCAGGAGCAACTCGCCCAGGCGGAAGGCCAGGCGGTGATCGACGTGCCCGCCGATAGAGAGCGGCGCGTAAAAAACAGTTTCGGGGCGTAAATAGCCTTCTTCATTCAGACGCTGGAACCAGTCCCGCGGCATGGTCCCCAACTCAACCTCCAGCGGCTCGCCCGCCAGGGCTTGCGCATCGGCGTACGCGGGGCGACCGTCCACGAAACGGTAGAGGGAATCGAGGGTGTCCCAATGCGCTACTTCCACGCCCCACTGAGCCAGCACGGCGGCGTCCTCCTGCTTGCGGGCTGCCATCACGTCCCCTTGCAGCCCCCAGGTTTGATGATAGGCCTGGGCCAGGGGGGAAAGATGCGCTTCATCCGGCGTGCCCGCGCAGAGGGTGAGCGAGACGACCGGGCAAGCGGCCTGGCGTTGGCGGTGAATCAGGCCGCCGCAAGCGTAGATGGAATCGTCCAGATGCGGCGAGAGGTAAACATGCCGCATGCCGGGCGGGTTCCACCAGGGAGCGCGATCAGGCACGGCGAACCACCTTTTGCTTGATCTTACCCAGGGCGAACAGGCCTTTGCTGAAGAGAATTTGCAGGCTCGGGTTGGCCACCGGGCGGTAAAAGCGGTCGGCCAATTTCTGGTAAAACTCGGGCCGGTAGAACAACTCGGCAGGCTCGCTGCGCGCACGCTCGACCAACTCGCGCACCCAGGGGCGGCGCGCCGCGACCTGATCCAACAGGTCGGCCTGGCAGTAAGCGCAGGGCAGGTCGTTGCGATAACCGGGCGCGGGCGAGACATCGTCCTTGAGGTTCTCGCCGTACAGGCTGACCAGCATCATGGCAAAGGCATAGCCAAAGATGCCCTGCTGCCGGACGTAGTCCGCGTCGACGCGCTCGATGTGGATGCCGTAATCGATGAAGTGAAACTCGCCGGTTTCATCGAGGAAGAAATGTTCGGCAATGGTATCGGCCAGCCCCAGCCCATAGACGGACATGACGTGGGCCTGGGCCTGGCAGTAAGCGCCAAACATGGCCTGGGCCAGGGGCTCGCTGCCCGCCACCAGCCGCCAGTGCAGGGGGTAGACGGGAGTGTAGGGATATTCGAGGGCGAAAATCTGGGTTCCCGCTTCATAAAGCGTCAGCGGCTCCAGGCCGTAGCGATATTCTTTGACCCGGTCGCGGTACAGGCGCAGGCCTTCGGCCATGTCAAAGGGCCAGGGCTCGTGGA
>JAEXTI010000127.1 GCA_023406965.1 Chloroflexota bacterium | reverse complement strand
AGAGGTGAAGAAAATATGCCGAGATTTGAATAAAGACTGAGTTCCAGGCAGAATTCTTCCCCGCTCATGGGTTGATTTTAACGAGGTGCTTTGCTGGCGGATCACGCGGCAGGCAGGTGTGGGCTGCAAACTTGAATATGAAATGTGATAGGTCAACGTAGTTACGAGGAAAGCGAAACCACTTGCAACTTTTGGCGCGTTGGTGCGTAAAGAGGTATATACAAAAGGAGCTTTGCCATGACTGAACCCATGAAAAAACTATATCGTTCCCGCAAACGTATGTTGGGCGGGGTGTGCGCCGGATTGGGTGAGTATCTCAACATCGACCCGACCGTGGTGCGGATTTTGACCGTGATCATCATGTTCGCCACGTTCTGGACAGCGGCGATTGTTTACCTGGCCCTGTGGTTGCTGATTCCCGAGGAACCGGCCCCACTGCACCCGGAAGTGATCGACACGCCGGACTATCAGGGCGAAAAGTAGAGCGGTCGTCTTTTCTCTGCGGACAATTCAGGTCGGGATACCCGATCCTTACAAGATATTCTCGATGAGGATGCGCGTCTGGTGGATTGCCAGGCGCGCTTCTTCTATCGTGACAGCCTGGAAGCACAAGCAGCCTTCACCGGGGCGCAACTGGGCCACCAGGGGCAGGTCGGCACGGATGATGGTTGCAATTTTTGGGTAGCCGCCGGTTGCGGGGCGGTCTAGCATCATGACGATGGGCTGCCCGTCGGGCGGAACCTGGATGGCGCCGGTGACCATGCCCTCGGAGAGCAAATCACCGCCGCGGGCGCGTTCGAGGCGCGGACCTTCGAGGCGGCTGCCCATGCGGTCTGAGAGGCGGCTGAGCGTGTAGGCTTCGCTCAAGAAGCGCAGCACGGCTTCGGGGGTGAACCACGCTTCCTGCGGGCCAAGCACCACCCGGGCAGTGATTTGTGCGCCGTAGGCTGGGCGGGCCTGGGGCGGCACGCGCCGGCCCGCCAGCGACCAGTCCGGCGTGACGTGCCGCACTGGCAGGAGGTCGCCGGGTTGCAAAAGGCGGCCTTCCAACCCGCCGAGTTGGCCGCGCAGGTAGGTGCTGCGCGAACCCAGCACCGGCGGCGTGTCGATGCCGCCGATGATACTGAGATAAGCCCACATACCGGGAGCGGTTGGCAGGGGGGCGGCCTGGATATACTGCCCCGCTCGCACCCGTACCGCTGACCAGGAGGGCATGGAGATGCCATCGACGGAAAGTTGGAAGCCTGCTCCGGTCAATGCAATGAGCGTGTCGGTGGTGCTTTCCAGGGCCAGCGCGCCCAGGGCCAGCTCCAAAGCGGCGGCTTCGGGCGGGTTGCCCACCAGATCGTTGGCGGCGCGGAGGGCGACCCAATCCATCGGCCCGCCGGGGGGCACGCCAAAGCGCTCCCATCCGGGGCGCCCGGCATCCTGTATACAAGCGAAGGCCGACTCAAGAACTCGCAGCATGGTCAAACTCCGCGGACTCAAGGGGCACGAAGCGGACCACGTCTCCCGGCGTGAGGAGGAAGGGTGGTTCGCGCTGCCAATCCACCAGGTGCAGGGGTGTGCGGCCAATAATTCGCCAGCCGCCAGGCGATTCGAGCGGGTAGATGCCCGTTTGGGCTCCGGCAATGCCCACCGACCCGGCCGGGACGTGGCTGCGGGGCGTTTCCAGGCGCGGGGTAGCCAGGGCGGGGTCCAGGCCGCCCAGGTAGGGGAAACCGGGCATGAAGCCGATCAGGTAGACGGGGTAATCGCGGGCCGTGTGGCGGGCAATGACTTCGGCAGGAGTCAGGTTGTGGGCCTGGGCCACGGCATTCAGATCAGGGCCGAATTGCCCACCGTAGACCACTGGAATTTCTACACGGCGCGGCTGCCAGTCTTGCCGAAAATCGCTGCCGGCTTCCAGGAAAACAGCGATCCGCTCGCACAAGGCCGAGTAGGCCCAGGTTAGTGGATCGTAGTGGATGAGCAGGGTGGAATAGCCGGGAACAGCCTCACCCAGGCCGCCTAGATTGGAACCAGCCAGCGCCTGGGCGAGGGAATGCACCCGACGGTTGAGGGCCGGGTTGATTTCCTCGCCCAGAGTGACCAGCAGGCCCGCTTCGCCGGCGGGCTGAAAGCGGGGAAAGTCCACGCGCTAGGCGGCGACTTTGTGGCCGCACTCGCCGCAGAACTTGGCGTCGGGGGGCAGTTTGGCTCCGCACTCGGTGCAATGCACCACCTGCTGGATCTTGCCGCCGCATTCGGGGCAGAATTTGACATTGGCCGCCAGAGCCTTGCCGCAAGAAGGGCAGGTGGCGCGGACGCCGCCCCGCCAATTCTCTTCGCCCAGCTTCTTGTCTTCTTCGGCCATCACGGCGTTAGCCCACACCTCTTCAACCGACTTGGATGCCTGCGCGGCGGCCATCTCGACGCCCAGGTCGGGCGCGCAGCTCTTGCACAGGCCTTTTTTGTTGTTCCAGCACTGGTCGCGGCAGACCCAACTGGAGCAGCGCGGGCACTGAACGTAGTTGGGGCGCATTTGGATGGTGGCCTCGGTAAAAGCCGCATCGTGGGCGCGCTCATGGGCAGCCGAGCTGACCTGCCCGGCCACGTTGGCGGCTGAACTGAAGATGCCGCCCAACAACCCGCTGGCGGTATCCATGACGCCAGAGACCTTGCCCAAGGTGAAGGGCTTGAAGGCCGTGCGCTTGCCGTTCCCGCAGCGGTTACAGATGAACTCGAATTGGAAACCTTGCTCTGTGCTCAGATCATTATAGTTATTGGCGAAATCGATTGATTCGGACATCCCTGTTCTCCCTGTGATGATGGTCAATCCCATTAACGTAAACTGTTCAGCAAGAAAAGAAAGAACTTCTTTTGACCTCTGTGAAGTACCGAATTAACTATAGCACATCTTTCCCGGCCAGGAGGGCTGCCAGGTAGACTTCTCCCACCGGGACGTTGTGGGCCTGGGCGGCGGCCTGGCACTCGTCATACTCGGGTTGGGCCTGCACCGCGCGCCCGTCCAGCAGTTTGACCTTGACGGTCAGCTTGCCGAAGGGCGTTTCCACGCTGCGCAGCTCGCGCTGGGCTTCGTAGCGATAGACCGGCTGGACGCGCAGGCCCAGTGTGCTGGTTTCGCTGAGAATGATTTTAGCCAGTTCGGCTTCATCGCTGCGGCGGGCCACCACGCCCAGCAGGGTGGCAGGGCGGTTCTTTTTCATGTAAATGGGGGTCATGAAAACGTCCAGCGCTCCGGCGGCGAACAGGCGGGCCATGACGCTGCCGAAGAACTCGGGGTTCATGTCGTCGATGTTGGTTTCCATGAGCACCACCGGCTGGTTGACAGCAGCGGGGCTTTCGCCCAGCATCAGGCGCAGCACGTTGGGCCAGGGCAAGTCTTTGCGCCCGGCGCCCACGCCCACGCGGGTGAGTACCATGTCGGAGCGCTCGAAGGTGGCATGGGCAGCCAGGATGGCCGCCCCGGTGGGAGTGACCAACTCGGATTGGGCCGGAGAGGCCACCAGGGGGGCGTGCCCGCGGGCCAAAATCTCGAGGGTGGCGGGGGCGGGCAAGGGCAGAGGGCCGTGATCGCTGTTCACCTGGCCCGAGCCGTAGGGCAGGGCGGAGGCATACAGGCGTTCGATGCCCAGCTCGTGCATGCCCAGCGCCGCGCCGACCACGTCGGCGATGGAATCGAGGGCGCCGACCTCGTGGAAGTGAACGTGGTCGATGGGCGAGCCGTGGACGCGGGCTTCGGCTTCGGCCACCACCTGGAAGGTCTTGAGGGCGTTGGTCTTGACCGGGTCGGGCAGGGGGCTGTCGCCGATGATGGCCTGGATGTCGGAGAGGTGGCGGTGGTGGTGGCTGTGCGGGGCCACCACGGTGATCTGGGCGGCGCGCAGGGCGCCTTTATGCACTTCCTCGACTTGCACTTCCACGTGCTCTTCGAGCTTCAGTTGGGCCAGGCTTTCGTTCAACAACTGCGGCGACAGCCCGGCGTCAATCATGGCCGCCAGGAACATGTCTCCGCTTATTCCGGAAAAACAATCACAGAATGCCAGCTTCATTGGGTCAACACCTCGTTTAAACTTCCCGAGCGGTAGCCGACCAGGTCGACTGCCACGTGGGTGAATCCAAGCGTCTGGAAAAACGCTGCAACTTCTTCTCGTTCGGCGGCCAGGCGGGCGATTTGCTCGGGGGCTACTTCCAGGCGGGCCAGGGAGCCGTAATGGCGCACGCGCACGGGGGCGTAGCCGCGGGATTGCAGGAATTCCTCGCCGCGGGCAATCTGGCCCAGCCCTTCCACGCTGACGGGCGTGCCGTAGGGGAAGCGGGTGGCCAGGCATGGGGCGCTGGGACGGTTCCACAACTCCAGGCCCAGGTGACGGGAAAGCTCGCGCACCTCGGCTTTGCTGAAGCCCAGCTCGGCCAGCGGGCTGAGCACGCGCAACTCGGCCACGGCGCGCTTGCCGGGGCGGTAGTCACCGCTGTCGTCGGCGTTGGAACCTTCCAGAACGCAAGCGTAGCCTTCGGCCTGGGCCAGCTTGACCAGCGCGCCTAGGCGCTCCAGCTTGCAATGGTAGCAGCGGTCGGGCGGGTTGGAGACGAAGTTGGGGTTGGCCAGATCATCGAAGTCGATGATGCGGTGGGCGAAGCCGACCTGTTGGGCCAGGCGGGCGGCGGCTTCGGTTCCGGCGGCGGTTTCGACCACCGAACGCACTGTGACAGCCAGCATGCGCTCGCCGAGGGCCTGGTGGGCCACGGCAGCCAGCAAGCCGCTGTCGACGCCGCCGGAGAAGGCCACCAGGGCCGAGCCCAGACCGCGCAGGCGGTCGAGCAGGGATTGATATTTTTGGTTTAGTTCTGGTGAGATACCCATAAGTATATTACCTCAGAAAGATCTATCCACGAATTTCACGAATGACACGGATTGGGGAAGAGTTGCTACGACCATTCTTCTGCTTCTGGTCAAATTCGTGCAATTCGTGTAATTCGTGGAGAAAATGACTTTTTAACCGAGGCGGTTGATGAGGGCGGCGAGGTAGCCGGCGCCGAAGCCGTTGTCGATGTTGACCACTGAGATGCCGGTGGCGCAACTGTTTAGCATGGTGAGCAGGGCAGCCAGACCCTGGAAGCTGGCCCCGTAGCCCACGCTGGTGGGCACGGCGATGACCGGGGCCGAGACCAGCCCGCCTACCACGCTGGGCAGGGCGCCTTCCATGCCGGCCACGGCCACCACCACGCGGGCGGCCTGAAGCTGCTCGAGGCGGTTGAGCAGGCGGTGCAGACCGGCTACGCCGACATCATAAGCGCGCTCGACCTGGTTGCCCATCAGTTCGGCGGTCAGGGCGGCTTCCTCGGCCACGGGCATGTCGGCAGTGCCGCCGCTGGCTACCAGGATGCCGGGCTTGCGGGGTTGGTCGGCGGCGCGGTCGAGGATGAGCACACGCGGGAGGGGGTGGTAGGTCATCTCGGGTAGCTGGTCGCCGATCTGGGCGTACATCTCAGCGGTGACGCGGGTGACGAGGACACGGTCGTTGCGCTCGGCCAGGCGCTTGGAGATTTGCACGACCTGGTCGGGGGTTTTGCCCTGGCCAAAGACCACTTCGGGGAAGCCGCAACGCAGGGCGCGGTGCTGGTCGAGGTGGGCAAAGTTGCCCACGCTTTCAAATGGTAAAGTGCGCAAGCGAGCCAGGGCGGCGTCGGTGTCGACTTCGCCGGCGCGGACCTGCTCGAGAAGAGTCTTGAGGGCTTGTTCTTCCAAAAAAGTACCTCCGGATTGGGACGGGATGGTTGAATTATACCGGAGATATGGCGGGAAGAAGGATGCACCGCGGAGGCGCGGAGGACGCAGAGGAACGCAGAGGGAGGAAAATTATTACAGAGAAATGAAACACGGCAGAGGCGCGGGGGGTAGGAGGTTCGTCCTGCTGGTAGATGGACAAAAACACCCTAAGGGTCGAAGAAGACCCTTAGGGTGGGGGAGGATAAGCCAGATTTTAAGCAGCGGTTTCTTTGAGGGCTTCGGCGAAGACGGCCAGAGCCAGGTCGATCTGCTCGGCGGTGACCACCAGCGGGGGAATCCAGCGGATGACATTGTCATAGGGGCCGCAGGTGAGCAAGATCAGGCCTTGCTCGAGGCAGGCGTGGACAACGGCCTTGGCGGCGGCTTTATCGGGTTTGCGTTCGGGGGTGCGGAACTCGACACCCACCATAAGGCCCAGCCCGCGGATGTCGCCGATGACGGGGTACTGCAATTGCAGGGCGCGCAGGCCGCTCAGTAATTGCGCGCCACGTTCCTGGGCGTTTTCCAGCAACTTGTCTTCTTGAATGGTCTGGATGGTCGCCACAGCGGCCGCGGCAGAAACGGCGTTGCCGCCAAACGTGCCGCCGTGCGAACCGGGGGTCCATTGCTGCATCAGCTCGAGGCGGCTGAAAACGCCGGAGATGGGCAGGCCGGAGCCCATGCCCCCACTGGCGACGATGATATCGGGCTGCACGTTGAAATGCTCGAGGGCAAACCAACGGCCTGTGCGGCCGAAACCGGACTGAGCCTCATCCAGGATCAACAAGATGCCGTACTTGCTGCACAGATCGCGCAAGCCCTTGAGGAAGGGCGGCGGCGGGACGACATAACCGCCTTCGCCCAGCACCGGCTCAATGAGAATGGCGGCGGTTTCGTGGGGAGCAGTTTGGGTGAGGAGCAGGTAGTTAAGCTCGTCCAGGCACCACTGGCTGGTCTCCTCTTCGCTCCAACCGTAGCGGTAGGCGTAAGGGTAGGGGGCGATGAAGACGCCCGCGGGCAGGGGCTGGTAGCCGGCGCGGTACACGGTTTTTGTCGAGGTCATGGCCAATG
Source organism: Chloroflexota bacterium (assembly GCA_023406965.1). The sequence goes on along the minus strand of JAEXTI010000127.1, from coordinate 24,555 downwards.
CGCCGGCGGTGCGACCGTGAAAGCCACCCTGAAAGGCGATGATGTTGGTGCGCCCGGTGGCGTGGCGGGCCAGCTTGACCGCGCCTTCTATGGCTTCGGCGCCGGAGTTGCTAAAGAAGAAGCCGTCGATGCCGGAGGGCATGATGGGCAGGAGGGCACGCACCAGCTCGAGCATGGGTTTGTGATAGACGAGGGTGGGCTGACCGTGGAGCAGCAGCCCGGCTTGCTCGCGGACGGCCTCAACCACGCGGGGATGGCAATGACCTGTGTTGGTGACGCCAAAGCCGCTGGTAAAATCCAGGTATTCCTTGCCGTCCTGATCGTACAGGCAGCAGCCTTCGGCCCGGGAGATGATGAGATCGGTGTAGCGTGTCCACACCGGAGATAGATGGGGCAGGACGTCTTCGTAGGAATCGATTGGGTTATCCATCATTCGATGTGCGCCTCTGTGTGCCGATTAACGGCGGTTCTTTGCGGGCGATGCTAATCTTTGATGACCGACTGTGGGATGCGCCAGCGGGAGTCATCTTTGACGATGAGCGGGACGAGAGAGGTGGAAGTGCGGCGCACGCCAGGCAGGCGGCCCAGCACTTCGGTCACAAAGTTGTACAATTCCTGGTTGTTGCGCGCAACCACCTGGATGCTGATGTCGCGCTCGCCGGTGGCGCAGGCGACATAGGTGACGATATCGTAACCGGCCAGTTTATCGGCCAGATCGTGGATTTGGCCGGGCTCTACCTCGATGAAAACGTCGGCGACCACCGGAAACCCAACCGCACGGGGATCGACCACGGCTGAAACATTGATGATGTGCTCATCCAGCAATCGCTGCAATCGGTAGCGCACGGACCGCTCGGTGATGTTGCCAATCTGCCGGGCTATGTCAGCGCAGGACATGCGGCCGTCCTCGGTGAGGAGGTCGACGATTTGCTTGTCGATCGAGTCAAGTTTAATGGTCATTGCGGATATCCTCCGTAAATCATCAACATGTCTAACAAGGCACGATTAATCCTTATTATATTTCCGAAGTAGACAAATTTCAAGTCCGAATGATCATTTTTCGCGTGTTTTGGAAATTTGCTATAATTTATATTGAAGGATTGAAACTGCGGAGGGCGAGGATGGTCATTGATTTGAATTGCGATTTGGGCGAGTCGTTCGGTCGTTATACCGTGGGTGACGACGTTGAGGCGCTGCGCTATGTAACCTCGGCCAACGTGGCTTGCGGGCTGCACGCCGGGGACCCGCTGGTGATGCAGCAGACGGTGAGGCTGGCGGCAGAGTTGGGCGTGGCGGTGGGAGCGCATCCCGGCTACCCGGATTTGCAGGGTTTTGGCCGCCGGGTGATGGATCTTTCGCCCGCGGAGGTGGAGGCGTTTGTGCTGTATCAGATTGGCGCGCTGGCGGGCATTGCCCGGGCCGAGGGCGTGGAGCTGGCTCACGTCAAGCCGCATGGCACGCTTTACAACCAGGCAGCCAAAGACCGTCCAACCGCCGCGGCTATTGCGCGGGCGGTGCGGCGGTATGGGGGCGGGTTGATCCTGGTGGGGCTGGCGGGGTCGATGCTGACGGAGGCGGGCGAGGAGGCCGGGCTGCGCACAGCGGGGGAGGGTTTCCCCGACCGGGCTTATCAACCGGATGGGAGTCTGCGCTCGCGGAAGGAGCCCGGGGCCGTGCTGGATTCGTTGGAGGAGATATGCGCGCAGGCGGTGCGGCTGGCTCAAACCGGGCGGGGCGTGGAGACGTTGTGCATCCACGGTGACAGCCCCCATGCCGGAGCGCGGGCGGCAGCGGTGCGCGCGGCGCTGGAGGAAAGCGGGATCGAGGTGCGAAAGCTGGCGGCTGGTCGGTGAGCGCTTCTTTGATATAATCCTGAGTATGAAATGGTTAAAAAGATTTCTCCTGGCCTGGGTCGTACTTCTGGCCCTGGGGGGGATTGCAATGCTCATCCCGGCCATCCGCGAGCGTGTAGTGTACCGGGCTTATTTGATTCAATTGCGCGTGCGGCAGATGATTAACCCGCCGGAAGCGGAAGTTTTTGTGCCCCAAGCGCCGATTGAGGCGCCCTTGCTGCCCACTGCCACCGCCACGCTTGAACCTACCGTCACCGCCACGCTGCCGCCCGAGGCGCCCACGCCGACCACGGCGCCCAGCCCAACTCCGCTGCCCGGACGAGTGGAGCTGCTGGGGGTGAAGTATGTGGACCAGCACGGGGCTTTCAACTACTGCGCCCCGGCCAACCTGGCGATGGAGCTGAACTTCTGGGGTTGGGAGGGCACGCGCGAGGATATCGGCACGTTTGTCAAGCCGCATCCCCAAGACAAGAACGTCATGCCGTATGAGCTGGCTGATTACGTCCGGCAAAAGACCCAGTTGGGTGTCATTGTCCGTAACGGCGGGAGGCCGGAACTGCTCAAGGAACTGCTGGCGGCGGGGTACCCGGTGCTGGTGGAGAAAGGCGCCATCATGCGCGACCTGACCGGGGTGGATTCGTGGATGGGGCATTACCAGACCATCACCGGGTATGACGACGCGACGCAAGAATGGGTCATTCAAGATTCGTTTTATCACGCCGACTATCGCGAGACCTACGATAAGTTTCTAACCGGCTGGCGCTCGTTCAATTACGTCTTCCTGGTGGTCTACCCGTTTGCGGAGGAAGGCCGCTTGATGGACCTGCTGGGCGATTATGCCGACGAGCAAAAGGCCAACGAGATGGCGGCGCAGCTTGCCGCTGAGGAAATTTACCGCACTCAGGGCGTGGACCTGTTCTTCGCCTGGTTCAACCGTGGATCCAGCCTGGTGCTGCTGCAAGATTACTACGGGGCTGCCGGAGCTTATGACCAGGCCTACCAGGTGTATCCTTCTTTGGAAGCAAAAAGCCGCCCATACCGGATCACTTTCTACCAGACCGGCCCCTATTTTGCTTATTACTGGTCGGGACGGTACCAGGATGTGATCAACCTGACCACGCAGACGATTGGTTCGACCCCCGAACCTTACCTGGAGGAGAACTTCTTGTGGCGGGCGCGGGCCTTGCTGGCAATGGGCGACCGGGAAGGGGCGGTGAGAGATCTGCGCGAGAGCCTGCAAGCGCATCCCAACTTTGATCCCAGCGTGGCCGAACTCCAGGCCCTGGGAGAAACACCGTAGCCCTGGGAGGGGCGCCTATGCATCGCATTTTGCACTTCGCCGACGCTCACATCGATATGGTGACTCAAGGCCGCCACGACCCCCAAACCGGGCTGGCGGTGCGGGCGATGGATTTCCTGCGCGCGCTGGATACCATTGTGGATACCGCGATTGACGAGCGGGTGGATTTGGTGATTTTTTCCGGGGATGCTTACCGCGACCGGACCCCCGTGCCTACGTTTCAACGCGAATGGGGGCGGCGCATCAAGCGACTTTCGGAAGCGGGAATCGAGACTATCCTGCTGGTGGGCAACCATGACCTTTCGCCGGCCAGCGGGCGGGCGCACGCCTTGCAGGAATTTGAAACACTGGCAGTACCGCACGTGCAGGTGGTTTCACAGCCCAAGTTCCTCAAGCCTGAGAACCTGGGCGGGCTGCCGCTGCAAGTGCTGGCGCTGCCGTGGGTGTCGCGATCGGCGCTGATGGCCGCCTTGAACATCAGCGGGGCCGAACCGGCAGAAGTGTTCACCGCGCTGGAAGAGCGCCTGAGCGGGCTGGTGAAGATCTGGCTGGATGAGCAGGTGGATCACAGCCTGCCGGTGGTGCTCACCGCGCACGCTTCGGTCCAGGGGGCTGTGTATGGCGGCGAGCGCACGGTCATGCTGGGCAACGATTTGGTGCTGCCGGGCTCGCTGGTGCGCGACCCTCGCCTGGATTACGTGGCCCTGGGGCATATCCACAAGCCGCAAAACTTGAATGAAGGCGCGCACCCGCCGGTGATCTATCCCGGTTCCATCGAACGCGTGGATATTGGCGAGACGGCGGATGACAAGTTCTTCATCGTGGCCGGAGTGGAAAAGGGCCAACCCACGCAGGTGGAGTGGCGCAAGCTGAACGGGCGCAAGTTCTATGATCGCCGCGTGCGACTGGAATCGACGGATGGGGTGCTGGAGCGCTTAATCGATGCGCTGCCCAAACCAGAGGAGTTGAAAGACGCCGTGGTGCGGCTGGTGATCGATTACCCCTTCAACCTGGATTCGGTCATCGATGAAGCGGCTGTGCGGCGCTATGCAGAAGAATGCCTGGAGTTTCACTTTGTGCGCCGCCCGCAGCGCGACACACGCCTGCGCTTGCCGGAAGATTCTGCCGTTAGCAGCATGACGCCCCTGGATCTGCTGGAACTATATTGGCGCACCGTCGAAACGGATGCAGAAGATGTGTCCGCGCTGCAAAAACTGGCCGGAGAGATTTTGAGCGGACCGCAGGGAGAGGAAGGGGAGTAGCATGTCGAAAATTGCCGTGGAAGTGATCATCATCCTGGCATTGGTAATGGCAAACGGGATTTTCTCGATGGCCGAACTGGCCTTGCTTTCGAGCCGCAAGATGCGCTTGCAGCAGCGGGCTGAAGATGGGGATGAGAAGGCCAAAAGAGCTTTGGCGCTGGCACAGGAACCGAAGCGGTTCCTGTCCACCGTCCAGGTGGGTATTACCCTGGTGGGGATTTTATCGGGCGCGGTCGGCGGCGCCACCCTGGCGGAGACGTTGGGAACGTTGCTGGCGCGCTGGGAGTGGATCGCGCCATATAGCGAGGGCATCGCGGTGTTCATCGTGGTGTTGATCATCACCTACCTCTCGCTGGTGTTGGGCGAATTGGTGCCCAAGCAGTTGGCCCTGGCCAACCCGGAAGATTTGGCCAGCAAGCTGGCCGGGCCGATGAGCTTTCTCTCGCGGGCGACGGCACCGCTGGTCAAGCTGCTGAGTTCCTCCACCGATGGGATTTTGCGCCTGATGGGCTTCAAGGGTTCAACCGAGCCGCCGGTGACGGCAGAGGAGATCAAGGGGTTGATGGAGCAGGGCGAGCGGGTGGGGGTGTTTGATGAAGCCGAGACAGACATGGTCGAGGGCGTCTTCCGGCTCAGCGACCGGCTGGTGGGCGCGGTGATGACCCCGCGCACCGAGATCGACTGGCTGGACACCGAAGACCCGTTGGAAAAGAACCTGGAAGTGGTGATCCGCTCGCAGCACGACCTGTTTCCGGTGGCGGAAGGCAACCTGGATAACGTCCTGGGCGTGGTCACCTCGAAGGATTTCGTGAGCTACTTTGGCCGGGCCGATGAGATGGACTTGGCCAGTTTGGCCCGCCCAGCGGTGTTTGTGCCGGAGAGCACTTCGGTGCTCAAGCTGGTGGATTTGCTGCAAAATACGAGTGACCGCTTGCTGCTGGTGATTGACGAATTTGGCGGCTTGCTGGGCATGGTGACGTTGTTTGATGTACTGAAGAGCATTGTGACCGGCAGCGGAGCCGGGCAGTTCACCTCTACGATGGCTGTGAAACGCGAGGACGGCAGTTGGCTGGTGGACGGGCTGATGCCGGTGGACCAGTTCAAGGACCTGTTGGACCTGGACGACTTGCCCGAAGAGGATCGCATTGGTTACCAGACCGTGGCGGGGTTTATGCTTTCTCAATTGGGAGCCATTCCTGGACCGGGCAAACACTTTGATTGGAGCGGGCTGCGCATGGAAGTGCTGGACATGGACGGGCTGCGCATAGACAAAGTGCTGGTGACGCCACTTGAGTCGCAAGAAGACGAGGCCGCATGAACCCGGTGCGCCTGTTCCTGAACGGGTTCCTCTCCTATCAAAACGCGACCGAGTTGGACTTCAGCGGCTTTGCGCTGGCCTGTGTGTCGGGATCGAATGGCGCAGGCAAGTCTTCGCTGCTGGATGCGATCACCTGGGTGTTGTTTGGCGAGGCGCGCAGCCGGGATGACGACGAACTGATCAATGCGCATGTCAATTCTGCGGAAGTGGAGCTGGACTTTGAGTACGAGGGCAACCTGTACCGGGTGAAGCGCAGCAAGCCGCGGGGAAAGACCAGCCTGCTGGAGTTTTACTTGAGCAATCCGGAGGGCGGCTGGCGCGTGCTGACCGAGAAATCGGTGCGCGATACCGAAAACCGCTTGCGCCAGGTGCTGCGCATGGATTTCGAAACCTTCATCAACGCGTCGTTCTTCTTGCAGGGGCGAGCCGACCAGTTTGCTCAGCAGAATTCGTCCAGCCGCAAGCGCATTTTGAGCAGCGTGCTGGGGCTGGAAGTGTGGGAAACCTACAAGGCCAACGCGGCCGAGCGGCGCAAGAACATGGAAGCCGAAGTGAAATCAATCGACGCGCAGTTGGCCGAGATCGAGGCTGAGCTGGCCCAGGAGGGCGCGCGCAAGGAGCGCCTGGCGGAGATCGAAAAACGGTTGGGTGAGTTGGCTGATCAGCGCAAGGACAAAGAAGCCGCCCTGGCAGCCATGCAGCGCCTGGCGACAGCCCTGGCTGAGCAGGCCCGCATGCTGGAACTGCTGCGCGCGCGGCTGGAAGAAACCCGTAAGCGCTGCGAGCGGTTGCAAAACCAATCGGCAGGATTGGAAGAAGAACGCCGACTGCTGCAGGGGCGGATTGAGCGCGGCGGGGAGATCGAGGCGGCCTACGAACGCTGGCAAGCTGCCCGCCGGGAGTTGGAACGCTGGGAGAAAACCGCCGCACAGTTCCACGAGGTGCAAGCCCGGCGCAGCAAACCGATGGCAGAGATCGCCGCGGGACAGTCGCGCCTGGAGGAAGAACGCCGCGCGCTGACCGCGCAGGCAACTGCGCGCGGAAAAGAGCAGGCCCGCCTGGCGGAGTTGGAAGCCGAACTGCCCGGCGTGCAGACGGCCATTAGGGCGCTGGAAGACAAGCTGGGCGAGCGAACCACCCTGGAAGAACAGTGGCGCGAGGCGCAGCAATCGATCGAGCGCATGCGGGCCGATAACGAGCGCTTGAAGGTGGACATGAAGGCGCTGCGCGAGCGCCTGGACCGGCTGGGCGAAGTGGAAGGGGCGGCCTGCCCATTGTGCGGACAGCCGCTGAGCCCCGACGACCGGCAGGTGTTGATCGACTCGCTGACCCTGGAAGGCAAGCAGATGGGCGATTTGTATCGCCAGAACTTGGCCGATCAGAAGAGCGCGGAAGACCGGGGGCGCGATCTGCGGGGCGACATCGAGCGCTTGAGCGGGCAGGAGAAGGAACTGCGCTTCTTGACCCAGCGCCAGGACCAACTGGCCGGAGAGATCGAACGGATTCAACGCTCAGCGACCGAATGGGCACAATCCGGAGCGCTGCGCCTGGCGGAGATTGACCAATTGCTGGGCGGGGAGGATTTCGCCCAGGATGCGCGGGCGCTGCTGGCGCAGATTGACCAGGAGGCCAAAGCCCTGGGGTACGACACAGCGGCGCACGATGCGACACGGCGCAGCGAGATGGACGGGCGGGCCGCGGAGCGCGAACTGCGTGATCTGGAAGCGGCGCGGGCCTCGCTGCAACCACTGGAGCGGCAGATGGCCCAGGTGGGGGCGGAATTAAACAAGGAGCGCGAGCAGTTGGACGCGCAGGAGAAGGAATTTCAGGCCGCCGAAGCGCGCCACGAGCAGGACGCTCAGAATCTGCCCGACCTGGACCAGGCTGAGAGCGAGGTGCTGGCCTTGCAAGCCGAAGAGAACCGCCTGCGCATGGACGTGGGCATGGTGCGGCAGATGGTGGCGGTGCTGGATACGCAGCGCAAGCGCAAAGAGCGCCTGAATAGTGAGCGCGGCGAGGCGGTGCGGCAGGTGGCGCGGCTGAAGATGCTGGAGCGGGCTTTTGGCAAGGACGGCGTCCCGGCGCTGCTGATCGAGCAGGCGTTGCCCGAGATTGAGACCCAGGCCAATGACATTCTCGACCGCCTGACGATGGGGGGCATGTCGGTGCGCTTTGCCACGCAGCGCCAGTTGAAATCGAAGGACGAGAAGCGCGAAACGCTGGATATCTTGATCAGCGATTCGGCGGGGCAGCGCGAATACGAGATGTTCTCGGGGGGCGAGGCCTTCCGCATCAATTTTGCCATCCGGCTGGCGCTTTCGCGGGTACTGGCGCACCGGGCCGGGGCGCGGCTGCAAACCTTGTTCATCGACGAGGGTTTTGGCAGCCAGGACGCCGACGGGCGGCAGCGGCTGGTGGAGGCGATCAACCTGGTGCGCGGCGAGTTCTCGCGCATTTTGGTGATCACCCACCTGGAAGAGTTGAAAGACCACTTCCCGGCGCGGATAGAAGTGGAAAAGACCCTGCATGGCTCGCAGATCCGGGTGGTGACGTGAGCGAGATGATTGCGCAGCGGGTGGGCCTGATACAGCGCGTCCTGCCGGCTTACCGGGCGCCGTTTTTTGATTTGCTGGCCCAATCGTGCGCGGGGGGCTTGAGCGTGTTTTACGGGCAGCCGCGCGAGGATGAGGCCTTGGGCGTGCAGGGCGAGCTGAAAATCGCCATTCCGGCCCCGGCAAAGAATGTACACATCGGGCGGGGGAAGGCTTATCTGTGCTGGCAGAGGGGGGTGACGGGGTGGCTGGAGGATTGGAACCCGCAAGTGCTGGTGGTGGAAGCCAACCCGCGTTATATGAGCACGCCAGCGGCGCAACGCTGGATGAAATCCCGCCACCGACCGGTGATCGGCTGGGGGTTGGGCATTCCGCTGGGAGGCGGGTGGCTGCGCAGCGCCTGGCGCAAACGCCTGTTGGGCGGTTTTGACGCGCTGATCACCTACAGCCAGACCGGCGCGGCACAATACCGCGCGGCGGGCTTTCCGGCGGGGCGGGTGTTCACCGCGCCGAATGCCGTGACGCGCAAACCGGACGAACCGGCTCCGCAGCGAGCCGGGGAGTTTGTGGGAGGGCGTGGCAAGGTGCTGTTCGTGGGGCGGCTGCAAGCTCGCAAGCGCATCGACCTGCTGCTGCGGGCCTGCGCGAGGCTGCCGGAGCAGATGCAGCCGCAGTTGACGGTGGTGGGCGAGGGGCCCGAGCGGGCTGCATTGCAGGCGCTGGCGGAGCAGGTGTACCCGCGGGCCGAGTTCTGTGGCGATTTGCGCGGCGAGGAACTGGCGCAGCGCTTCCGCGAGGCGGATTTGTTCGTGCTGCCGGGGACGGGCGGGCTGGCTGTACAGCAAGCGATGAGCTATGCGCTGCCGGTGCTGGTGGCGGAAGCCGACGGCACGCAGGCTGACCTGGTGCGCGAGGGGAATGGGCGCGTGCTGCCGCCGGGCGACGAGGACGCGCTGGTGGCGGAGTTGGGGGCGGCGCTTTCCAACCCGGCCCGGCTGCGACAGATGGGCGCGGAGTCTTACCGGATAGTGGCGGAAGAAGTAAATTTGGAACGCATGGTGCGGGTGTTTGCCGAGGCGATATCTAGTGTTTTATAAAAGATAATATTAATGACGGGAATTGTGGGGATCAAAGACCCTCACCCTAACCCTGGAGTTAAGCCTTTGTAGGGCCGTTTTTCACCCTCACCCGCGCCGTCGCACTTGCCCTGGATGCAAGTGCCAGGGAAGCCCGGCGCGACCTCTGCCATAGGCATGCTGCGCGATCCCTCCGGGAGAGGTAAGAAAAGCAGACGTGGCGCGCAAAATTCGTTTACAATGGGAAGTGAAATGCACATTCTTCTAGTTGCCGATGGACGCAGCCCGACCACCCGCCGGTGGATTGGGGCGCTTCGCGAGTTTGATCACCGATTGACTCTGGTATCGACGTTTCCCTGCTCGCCGGTGGAAGGGATTGAAGCCATGTATATCCTGCCGGTGGCGTTTGGTTCGTTTGCCGGAAGCCAGGCGGGGTTTGGATTGGCGCGGCCTCAGACGGCCAATTCGGGTTTTCGCAAGGTGGTGGCCCGCTTCCGGCAGTTCTTCATGTCGGCGCGCTATTGGGTAGGCCCGCCGACCCTGCCTTATTACGGGCGCAAGCTGGCCAAAATGGTCGATCATTTGCGCCCCGATGTGGTCCACGGGCTGCGAATTCCGTTTGAGGGCATGCTGGCCAGCTACGCGCCGAAGGGCGTGCCGGTGGCGGTTTCGGTGTGGGGCAATGACCTGACCCTGCACGCCAGCGGATCATGGCTGATGGGTAATTTGACGCGCAAGACGTTGCAACGCGCTGACGGCCTGGCGGCGGACGCGCAGCGGGATATCCGCCTGGGCAAGGCCTGGGGCTTTGAAAAGAATATAACGTTGGTGGCGCCCGGTTCGGGCGGGGTGAATTTGCCGGAGATCGAGGCGATTCGCTTTGAGCGGCGCGAGCCGTTGACAGATTTCTTGCCCGCCGGGGTGCCGCTGGTGGTCAATCCGCGCGGGTTTCGGCCCGGCAGTGTGCGCAACGACGTGTTTTTCGCGGCCATCCCGAAGGTGTTACAGCACGATCCGCGGGTGGTGTTTGTGTGTCCGGGTATGGCCGGGCAGCCGGAGGCTTTGCGGGCGGTGGAGCAATATCAATTGAAAAAGTCGGTGCTGCTGCTGCCGCATCTCTCGCAGTTCCAATTGTGGGATATGTTCGTGCGCGCCTCGGTGATGGTGTCGATCAGCCAGCACGACGGCACGCCCAATTCGCTGCTGGAGGCGATGGCTTGCGGGTGCTTCCCGGTAGCTGGGGATATCGAGTCGATCCGCGAGTGGATTACGCCGGGGGTGAACGGTTTGCTGGTGGAGCCGACCAGCCCGGCGGCGGTAGCCGATGCGATTCAGTTCGCGCTGGACAATCCCGATTTGCGCCATTCGGCGGCGGATATGAATTTGCAAATCATCCGCGAGCGGGCCGAGGTGGGCGCAGTGCGCGAGCGCATTGGGGCATTTTATGAGGGACTGGTGAATTCTGAAGGGCACGGGGTTTGAAAGATCATAACCGTGATCGGCGCAATCCCCGTGCTGCTACGAAGAAGGGCGTGGTTAATAAATCAAACCTGACGGGTTGTGAAAACCCGTCAGGTTTTAAGTTTCAGTTGGCGTAACAGGTTAGTTCAGAATGAAGGACAGGACGATCAGCACGGCGATGAACGTGCCTGCGAGAAAGCCGATACGTTTCAGGTCGCGGATGATGTAACCGTAGTCCGGGTTGAACTCGACGCCGGTGCGGCGAGGGGCAGCGGTCGCGGCGACAGTACCCGTGCCCGCATTGGCATCGGTCTGTTCTTTCAGCGATTGTGAAACGTAGCGTTTGTATTTTTTTGCCATTCCTATAACTCCTTCGAACTTATTTCAATACAACTACTCAGAAGGTGAAGAAAGTTGCCGCGCTTAAAATTCGAGCGGCTTCCGCTTCTGAGTGGTTAGATTTCATCTATTTCTGCCCTTGCAGTTCGGCGGTGACCACGATGCGCTGGTTATCCACCAGATAAGGGTAGCAGGAAATCAAGGTAACCACAGGCTCCTGGGTGGGAGCCATCACTTCCACCTGGGTCGGCTCCACCAGTTGGGTCTGCTGGATGACGTACACGTAGGCCTGCTGGGAGGTGGAGAGGATCACTTCGTCGCCGGGCTGGAGCTGGTCGAGATAACGGAAGATTTCTCCGAAGACATCGTTGTGAGCCGATAGAACGATGTTGCCTTCTTGACCAGGATTGGGCGTGCCGACGTGCTGCCCGACGCCCTTCTTGAGCTGCTCCCAACCATCGCCCTGCACCACGGGCGCATCCACCCCGATGGCGGGGATTTGGATGCGGATGGCGTGCGCCGGGCTGGGGGTGGGCACGGGCAGATTGGCCAGCGACTGCACCAGCGGGCGGAGATGCTCGGGGATCTCGGCCTCGTTGAAGCGCGACGCGCCCTGTTCAGGTGGGGTGTGCCCGGAGGGCAGCACCACGGCGGAGATCAACGGGGTGGGAGAGGGCGTGGGCTGCTCCAGTACACTTGCGACTTCTTTGTTAAGGTTCCTCAGCACACTCATTCCGTTGATGAGCACTAGGGCCAGGCCGACCACCGCGGCGGCTTCGATCAAGAAGAGGAAGCGGTCCAGCCAAACCCGCCTGCGTGCCCGGGCGGGCGAGGGGCGGGCGGCGGCTTCGCCTTCGAGTAAGAGCGGCTCGCTCTGGCCCGAATCCAGGGGGGTGGCCATGGGTTGGGATTCAACCATGATCACTCGCCCGGTTTGGCGGTAATGGTCCAAACGGTGCTGGCGCTCGCTACGGCGCTTCTCAATGAGAAGCTGGCGCAACTCGTCGACGGTCAGATCCTGTACGGAACGATTACGGGCCACGAATAGTGTGTTTCCTGGGGGCGATTATACTATAAATGGCAAAATAGGGTTGAGGCGAGTGCCGGTTGTTGTCCATGGTCGCGCGGGACTAAAGTCCCTTGCTCAGTTCATGGAAACCCTTCGGGTTGAGGAAGGTTAATCCCGCCGATTATGGATAGGCCGGGCAGGTCTTGCACGAATGCGCATGCGTCTTGCCCGCCGAAAAATCGTTCAACCGGATGGGGTCGCCCGCATTAGAGACCTGCCCCTACCACAGATGTGGGTAGGCTGGGCAGGTCTTGTGCGAATGTCCATGCGTCTTGCCCGCCGAAAAGTCGTTTAATCGGATGGAGTCGCCCGCATTAAAGACCTGCCCCTACCACAGATGAGGATCTGTGGGCTCAAGCTGAAAACGGAAGTAATCATTGGGAAACAGGGCGCAAGAGGAAAAGACCGTTTTCTTTGAAAACCTGCATGGCGAAATCGAAGCGGTCGAAATCGAGGACGATGTCCAGGTCGGCGAGGGGAAAGCTTGGGTGGGTGCCGTCGTAGTGCCGGCCGGAACGGGAGGCCAGGACGCGGCGGGTGACTTCCTGGCGGTCAAAGGGCTGGCCAGTGAGCAGGGCTTCGAACACGTTGGCGCAGGCGGCGTCTTCATCGCCCCAGCCTTCTTCGGGAAAGTAACCTGTCAAAATGAAGGTCACTTCGGGCGGGGCCAGCTTTTGAATGTAACGAATGGTGGCGGTGGCATTGGTGAGGGCGGCTGCCAGGATGATGTCGGCTTTTTGGGCGCGCACCACGCCCTGCGTCCCGGCGCTGGTGCGCTGGATGATGCGCCGCCCGCGCAGATCGAGGCCGGTGAGGGCGGCGGGGGAGTTGCCCAGGTCGAAGCCCTGCACTTGAATGCCGTCGATCTCTCCGGCGATGAGGCTGCCGGGGAAGCGCTCGCGCAAGGTAAAGGCCTCATCGACGCCGGAGACGAGGATGATTTCTTCTACGCCTCCGGCGAAGAAACAGGCCGCGGTGGTAAAGGCGCGCAGCACATCAATGGCTACGACCACGCCTGTGGATTCGCCACAAGTCTTCAGATCGGCCCGGGCAAATTTCACCGGTCGCTCCCGCGTAGAATTTGCTCGCGCTGGTACAGGCGAATGGCTACAAAGGTGCAGATCACCGCAGCCAGCAGGGTGGTGGCGGCTCCGGCCAACACGTTGATGGGCAGAATGGTCTCACCGCGCATCAACTGGTTGATGAGCATCGATTGACCGTAGATGGGGATCAAGGCTTTGGTGAGGGTGATGCGGTCGGGGCTGAAGGCCAGGAACATGCTGGGCATGCCCACAATCAGCGGGACGAATCCGAGGTAGGTTTGCGCTTCTTTGAAGCTGCGGGTGAAGGTAGCCAGCACCATTTGCAACCCCGAGGCCAGTACGACCATGGGCAGGCAGATGAGGAAGATTTGCCAGAGGGTGAGCAGGCTGATGTTGAGACGCATGCCGGTGATGTCGCCGATGGGCACCAGGTTGAAGCCCGCGCCAATGCCGGCCATAGCCACCACGACGGCCAAAATGCCGAAGGGAATGGAGGCGAGAGTCTTGGCAATGACAATTTCGCTGCGCCGGGCGGGGTTGATGAGGAGGGGCTCCAGCGAGCCGCGCTCGCGCTCTCCGGCGGTAGTGTCGATAACCACGTACATGCCGCCCAGGAAGATGACTGTAATGAGCATGAAAGGCAGCATGCTGAGGAAGATCATGGATTGAGATTGAGGCGTGGAGACGTCTACGCTCTGTACCACCAGGGTTTGGGTGAGGCTGGGTTTGATGCCCCGAGCCAGCAAGCGCTGGGCGCCGATCTGGCTGGAATAGCCGTACAGCAGGTTTTCAAGCCGGGCGCGGGAAGCCATTGTGGAAGAACGCGAGGTGTCTTGAATGACCTGGACGGTGGCGGATTGCCCGGTGGTAAAGTCTTCGCCGTAGCCTTCGGGGATGACCAGCACGACTTCCAGGGCGCCTTCCGCCACGGCAGCCTTGGGGTCTTCAGGCGCAGGCTGGACGATGACGTTGTTTTGCTCGAGGTAGGCGATCAGGCGGGGGGCGTTTTCGGCGCCAACCACGGGAACTTGCAGCGGGGCCTCGATGGCCTCATAGTTCATCATTTTGCCCACCACGATGATGAGCGGGATGAGCAGCAGGGGCAGGAAAATGGAAGAACTGAGCGAGCCGAGCAGCGAGCGCACATCGCGGGCGTTGTCGAGCATTTCTTTCTTGAGGATGATCCAGATGCGGCGCATCATCTTACTAATCCTTCCTCGCTGCCAATGGCGGCGATAAAAGCGTCTTCGAGGTTGGTCTGACCGGTGGTTTGGCGGAGATGGTCGGCGCTGCCGCTGGCCACGACCTGGCCCTGGGCAATGACGACGATTTGGTCACACAGGGCAGAGACTTCCTGCATGATGTGGCTGGAAAACAGCACGCACTTGCCCTCGTCGCGTAGGCGGAGGACGAACTGGCGCATGGCGCGCGTGCTCATCACATCCAGCCCGTTGGTGGGCTCGTCCAGCAGGACGTTGTGGGGGTCATGCACCAGGGCGCGGGCAATGGCGACCTTGAGCGCCTGGCCGGTGGAAAAACCGTTGCAGCGCCGGTCGGCGATATCTTGCATATCGAGCAAGTCGATGAGGTGGTTGATGCGGGTTTCCAAGGCAGAACCGTTGAGGCCGTGCAATTGACCAAAGTAGCGGATGTTCTCGCGCGAGGTCAGCCGGGGGTAGATTCCACGCTGGTCGGGAAGCGCGCCGATGACGGACTGGACCGCCAGGATGTCGCGGCGCGAGTCGTGCCCATCCACCAGGGCCTGGCCTTGATCGGGCTGCAGCAAGGTGTAAAGGACGCGCAGGGTGGTGGTCTTGCCGGCGCCGTTGGGGCCGAGCAAGCCGGTGATCTGACCGTCGGGGGCGGTGAAGGTGACCCCGTTGAGGGCCTGGACCTTGCCGAAAGATTTATGGAGATTGGTAACCTGGATCATGGCTGGCTCCCGGTGAAACTGGTGAAGAAATCGGCGGGCTGGATCATGTCGACGCAAGAGGTATCCAGCGCGTTGGGGTCGGTGCTTTGCAAGAACTCGGAGAGCAGGCGGGGCATGCACCCGTAGTAGAACACGGAATGGCCCAGGCCCTGCACCACGATCTGGCGCGCGTTGGTCAAACTTTCGGCCACCTGGGCGGCGTTGGTGGGTGGGGTGACCGGGTCGGCCTCGCCGCTGAGCAGCAGGGTGGGCACGTCGCCCGTGAGGGGTAGGTAGAAATCGTCGGTGACGGCGGTGTGGGGCCAACTCTGGCAGCCTTGACGCACTTCCTGTGCTTCAAAGTTCAGGTAGGAGTCATCCGAGGCAGTAAATTTATCGTAGAGGGGCACATCCTCGGAACAGATCACGGAGAGATACAGGCCGTCGCTCAAAGAGTTGCCCAGCGAGCCGAATAAAATCAGATATTGGGCAGCGAGGGCGTCGTAGTTCTCATTCAAGGCGGCATCGTGGATCAAGAGGGGCATCAAAGCGGCATGTTCGGCGCTGTAACTCATCAACTGGAGCGTGGAGCCCAACTTTGTGTGATCGTAGGTGAGTGGGGTGGGCTGGCCGGTGAGGGGGTCGGGCAGGGTGAGCTCGACGGGGGCAGCTTCCAGGCGCTCCAGAAGCTGATCCAACTCGGCTTTGAGATCGGGAAAAACGGTCTGGCAACTGGGGTCGGCAACGCAGCGCTCGAGGATGAGGTCCAGGGCGCGCTGGGCGTTGGCCGGGTTGAGCGGCCCCAGGGACCAATCCAGAGGCGTGACACCATCCAGGATGAGGGCGCGGGTGGCGGCGGGGTAGGCGCGGGCATAGGCCTGCGCGAGGCGGGTGCCATAGGAGACGCCGAGGAGGTCGATCTGCGCATAGCCTAGGGCCGCGCGGACCTGCTCCAGATCTTCCACGGCCTGGGCGGTGGTATACAGGCTGGGGTCGGCATCCAGCCCGGCAGCGCAGCCGGCCAGGTAAGCCGCGGTCTCTTCGGGGGTGGGGTCTTCGGGCATGGCCTCATCCAGCGGGCAGGTGAGGGGGGCCGATTGGCCCGTGCCGCGCTGGTCGAAGAGGACAATGTCGCGCTTCTGATGGATCGCAGTCAAGGCGCTGATCAGGGGGGCGTAGGTTTCGATGGCCGCCTGGCCGGGGCCGCCCGCCAGCAGGAAGAGGGCATCGGACGCGGGGGTGCGGCTGACTGCCGGAAGGACGGCGATGCTCAGTTCGATTTGCCGCCCAGAGCGGGTGGCGGGGTTTTCAAAGACGGTCAACGTGCCGCATTTGGCGTCGATGCCATAGCTCATGGCAGGCGTCATAAGCTGGCAATCTTCCAGCGGCAGGGTGGGTTCTGCTTCCGATGTGGGGGTGGGTTGAGCAGTGCAGGATCCGAGCGTGAGAACGGATAACAAGGTTATCCAGGGCAAGGCTCGAGAAAGAAATAGGATTAGAGTTGTTTGTGGCATCATGCATTCCCTTTCAGCCAAAATATTATCACGCTTTGCTGTGCTACAATCCATTTATGCATCAAGAAAAGATCAAACTTGATTCCGAGTTGGGGGAAGCCAGTTTGTGTTTTAGCCGCTGGTGGACCTTGTAGGGTTTGGTGGCGTTCATGGGTGGAGTGGGCAGAGATGAGGAACTTATTGATGGCAAGGGCGTCTTAAATCTATGAAAAAGATCATTCAACTATCTTCTGTATTGATGATTGCGGCTTTGCTGGCGAGCGCTTGCGCTCCGGGAGAACTTCCGGGCGCCGAACAGCCTACACCCTTGCCGCAGCCGACAGACACGGCGGAGTCGGGCGAAATCCTTGTGCCAACGCCCTACGACGCGCCTATCGAGCCGCCCGAAGCCGTGCTTAAAGCGCGGGCGATGCTGGCGAAAGAGTTGAATGTTGCCGAAGATGAAATCACCATTGCGGCGATCGAGGAAAAAGAATGGCCGGATGCTTGCCTGGGCGCGGCTGTGGCACAAGAGGTATGCGCCGCGGTGATTACTCCGGGCTACCGGGTGGAGTTGATCGTAGACGGCAATACCCACGAAATGCGAACCAATATGGACGGCAGCGTGATCCGGCGGCCAAAAACGCTGCCCTCGGAGCACACCGGCAGCGTTGGCGATGTTATCAGCGCTGATGCGGTGGCGAAGCTGGCTGAACTGGCCGGACTGCCGAAGGAGAGCATTCGCCTGGTGAACAGCCAGCCGATGGAATGGCCGAATGGATGCCTGGGCGCCGCCGAGCGCGGCGAATCCTGCACGCAGGCCATTGTTCCAGGCTATCAATTTGACCTGGAATACGAAGGGAGAACTTACTTCCTGCACACCAATAAGGATTTGAGCCATGTCCGTTTGGGCGGCCCGCAAGAGACCTTCGCGATTGTGAACGTGCGCCAACAGGCTGCCGCTGACAAGGGGGTGGGTTTGGAAGAGGTGACCCTGGTGAGCAGCGAGGCGGTGCAGTGGCGCAACTCTTGCCTGGGGGTGGAACGCGACGGCATGATGTGTATGATGGTGATCACACCGGGATACCTGATTAAGGTGAAGGTGCTGAACACTACGCTGGAATACCACACCAACCAATCGGCCTCGGCGGTGGTGCTGTATAAGCCGTAGGGCAGGTCTTTTTATAAAATGAGAGACTGTCTGAGAGTTAATACTCGCCTTACAGTTACTGCGAGGAGGCATTGCGACGACCCTGGCCGGCAGCCCTCAAAAGGGTCGTTCAATCGATTTGGAGGTTGCTTCGCCCTGGCCCGGCCAGGGTTGTCGCCTTCGCAAAGCCTCAGGCTCCTCGCAACGACATGTCCTTTCAGTCCCACGAAATAATTTTTGAATTCTCAGAAAGTCTCTAACGAACACTTTGGCGGTTTTATCCTGGAATGTAAAAGGGTTAGAGCGCGGGCGGTTTGCAGGAAAGGCTTATTTCTGTTAAACTCTTTTCCATGCGTAGATTGCCCCCCATCCTCTGCAGCCTGTTGATCTTCCTGCTGGTTTCTTGCAACACGCCGCCGGCCCCCGCGCCGACCGAGCAGCCCACCGCTGCGCCCACGGCCACGCGACGCCCGGCGACGGCCACCCCCATCCCTTCGCCGACCTTCACACCTACGCCAGAAATTCCCGAGTATTTGCGGGTGGGGGCGGATGAGTTGCACGGGGTGAAGGTGGCTTTGTGGACGCCCTGGGTGGGCAGCCCGGACAGCGAAATGCAGGCCCTGGCGGCAGAGTTCAACCGCCAAAACGAGTGGGGCATTCAGGTGCAGGTACGCTCGTTGGGCAGCGCCATGGTGTTGGGGGAGGAAATGGCCCTGGCGGTGGAGCAACAATCCATGCCGCAACTGGTCATTGCCCCCGACGAGCAGTTGGCTCGCTGGGAGCAGACCCGCGATGTGCTGGTCGATTTGCAACCTTACCTGGAGAATGAACTGTGGGGAATGAGCGAGGAGCAGTTGCAGGATTTCAACCCGGCTTTCTGGGCACAGGGCCAGGCCGGGGTGAGCCGCTGGTCGATTCCAGCCACGCGCACGGCACACGGCTTGATCTACAACCAGACCTGGGCGGGAGAATTGGGCTTTGACAGGCCTCCCACGGCAATCGAAGCATTCCATGCGCAAGTTTGCGCTGCCGCGCAAGTCAACAATACCAGCAATCAGCGCCGCAAGTACGGCACGGGTGGCTGGCTGGTGAGCACCGCACCCGAGACGACCCTTTCCTGGCTGGCGGCTTTCGGCGCTGACCCCTTCCCGGCACAAGGCGAGGCGGCCTACCGCTTTGACCAGCCGCAGGTGGCGGAAAGCTTGAGCTTTTACCGGCGGCTGCAACAAGACGGCTGTTTGTGGGAGGGCATGACCCCCACGCCATACGATTACTTTGCCGAGCGCTTCGCGCTGATCTATTCGGGCACGCTGCAAGACCTGCCGTTGCAGGCCCATGTGCAGGAGCGCTTCGAGAGCGAGGATCAATGGGTATTTATCCCTTATCCCAGCCAAAGCGGGGAGGGGGTTGTTTTCGCGCAGGGCGAAGCCTATGCCATCCTCAACAGTTCGCCCGAGGAGCAGTTAGCTGCCTGGTTGGTGCTGCGCTGGCTGTCACTGCCCGAGCAGCAAACCCGCCTGGCTGTGGCGAACCTGTCTTTACCAATTGGGGCAGAGTCGCAAAAAGCATTGAGCAGCCGGCAAAATGACTTCCCCTGGAGCGTGATCCTGCCGCTGGCGGACGAGGTGCGCCCGGTGCCCGCCCCGGCCTCGTGGGCGCTGGTGCAGAGCGTGCTGCAGGATGCGGCCTGGCAGGTGCTGCGCTTGCCCGATGGCGGACAGATCGAGCAGGTGATTGCTGATTTGGAAGCCATGGCGCAAGAGTTGACCCAAACCGGTACGGAGTGAGGGCTGCGCGGGAGGAGGGCTGGATGAAAAAAACTGGTTGGCTCTTCCTAATGATCGTCCTATTGGCTGCCGCGGGGTGTTCGACGGCAACGCCGCCTGTCGAGGCGCCGGTCGAAGACCCTTTGGAACCTATCCCCGCGCAGGCAAGCACGGAAGCTACGATGACTGCGCCCGAGCCGACGCAAACGTCCAGCCCTGCGCCGCTGACGGGGTCGGCTTGCCTGGTGGGGGCGTGGCAACCGGACGGACTTCGGGCGCAGATGGAGCGCTCGTTAGGCGCGTCCAGCCCGGGCGCCGTGGTGGAATCGGTGACGGGGCAGGTGGTTTACCGCTTCTCGGCAGAGGGGCAGTTTGAACTGGCCTTTGAGCAGTTTGAGGTCAAGCTGGGCGGCGAGTCCAACGGCAAGACCTACCACACCGGCAGCCTGCTGAACGGCAGCGCAACAGCCCGCTACCAGGTGGAGGATGGCGCGGGGCAATTGCTGCTGAGCGATTTTGGGGGCGAACGAGTGCGCATGATGGTGACCATCAACGACCAGCCGCTGTTTGAGGAGAACCTCTCGGCCTGGCCGGCCTTTTTTGCTTCGCTGGCCGAGTCGGTGGGGGTGGGCGGGGGCGGCGAGCCTCCAGAAGGCCAGGCGCGCTTGAGCTTCACCTGCCTGGAAAATCGGCTGGTGATTACGCGCGGCGACCAACAACCCGCCGCCGAGTTGGAACTGGCGCGAATGCCTTGACGTCTATGCAATTATGAGCGAGCAAGAGCACAAACTGGCTGCCGAATTCCTGGGCTTGTTTGAAGAGCGGATACCAGCGCTGTTCCGCTATCACCTGGCGCGCAGCGGTGATTGGCAGACAGCCGAGGCGCTGACCGCCGAGACTATGCGCCTGGGGCGGGATTGGTACGCGGCGGCGGGGCTGGATGGAGAAACGCCCGGCGAGTGGTTGTTTGGGCTGGCGGCTGCGCTGCAGGAGCAGCACCGCCGCACCAAGACCCTGCCGCCGTTGACCGAAAACGGCCTGAACCCCACGCCCGACCAATTGGAGCATTTTGCGGGCATGGTGGCGCTGGCGGAGGCCTGGCGTAAACTGCCCGCCGAGAAAGGCGACGCGCTGGCCCTGAGATTTTTTGGCAAGCTGAACGCCGACGAAGTCTTTCTGATCACCGGCCTGGAGGAAGAGCAAATGGCCCCGCTGGTGGGGGCCTGGATAGGCGCGGTGGGAGAATTGCCCGAGCTGGTGCAGCCGGTGGGGTACTTTGGCGGGCATCTGGCCAACGCGCTGCGAGAAGAAGCGCCGCGGCGGGTGAAGGGCAGGCTGCCCAAACGCCAGCGGCGGGCGATGCGCGCCGCGCCCATCTGGCGGCGCTTCCGGCGCGTGGCGGCAGTGCTGGTGGTTTTGTTTATCGCCGCCGGGGCGGCGCTGACGCTGCTCCAGCGGGTGGGCAAGGAGGAACTCAGCGAGGAGACGGGATTGGAAAGAAGCCGCATCTCCAGCGAGGTGGATTTCCCGACCAGCCAGGACCAGGTGATTTACGTGAACGAGACAGGGCAGTTGATTCGCCTGGACCTGGCCTCGATGAAGCAAATCCTACTCACCGAACAGAAATTCTTCTCAGAGGGTGCGCCGGCGCAGGAACAAGTGTTGAGCGCTTCGCCGGATGGGAAGTGGCTGGCGGTGGTGCGACCGGCGGATCGAGCCACGTACTTGCTAAAATTGGACGGCTGGGAGCAGATCCGGCTGGCGGATCACCCGGCGCTGCTGGATTGGGCTCCGGATGGCCGCTCGCTGGCGTATGCGGATCCAAGCGCGCCGGGGGCGCTGTACTATTACAGCCTGGAGAGCCGCAGCCCGGTGCAGTTGGCCGAATTCGGCGGAGAAATTCGAGCCGTGGCCTGGTCACCGGTGGGGGCGCCGATTGCCGTGACAGTGGAGGGGAATATCCACAAGGATGCACAGCGGCAAATGGTTGTCCCGGTGCAAATCGAGACGATCAACCCGCAGTCGGGCAATTCAAGGCTGATCTTTGAAGGGCAACGGGACGGGGCGAGTCAAGATGACGCAGGGGTGCTGCTGTGGACGGATAATGGGGATGAGGTCTGGTACCCGCCGCTTTTTCGGGCAATCCCTTTGGATGGCAGCCTTCCACGCCCGCTGCTCTCGCAGCCTAATGACCGCTATGGGGTGCAATCCCAGTTGTTAACCAAGATGGGCGTGCAGTACGGCTTGGTCAGCGCGGTGTCTCTTTCTCCCAGCCGGGAAAGCATGGTGGTGGTACATGATGATACCAGTGGGCGGGCGTACCTGATGACCTTGCTGACCGGGCAGAATTTTGAGCGGAACGGCTGGCGGCAGGAGGTGGGGGTGGTCGAGACGCTGGCATGGACGGAGGAAGGGGGCAGCCTGCTGGCGGCGCGCGACCAGCGCCATTTCAACCAGATCTTGCGCATCGACGCCCGCTCGGGGCAATTTCAAGTGATTGTGGAGCGGGGTTTGCTGTTGGGAATGCTATCCGAAATGGATTCCATCCGCCAGCATCGTGCCCCCGAGGCGAAGCTGCTTCCGCCAGGTTTCTCTGGGTATGATGGCGAGATGACGGAGGCGCGGTTGCAGCCGTTTGGAATTTCATTTGAGATACCGGTGGGATGGACGGCAGATTTTTCCCCTGGTGATGAAGCTGATGGTTGGGCGCTCATCACGAATTATAAGACATCTGATCCGCTGGGATACACCAGCGTGCCACCTGAGGCGATTATTGTGTCTGTGACTCGTGAAACTCGCTCGCTGGAGGATTGGCTGGCGGATTTCCAGAATTCGGGTGGCGCCGGAACGTATAGTGTTATGGCTACCGGTGGGTTAACCATCCATCGCTTTGATTACAAGTTCTCGGATGGTGAAATTGTTCAGGCAGCGATCATTGAGACCCCTGATGGGCTGATAATCGTGCACCCCTATAACTGGTCAACGGCCATCTGGGCCGATTTTGGCCGGTTCCTGGCTTCGGCGCAGCTTGTTCAGCAAGGCGCCGGGCCCGCTCAACAGGGCACGCAGGAGGGGGATTCGACTTCTGTGCGCTGGACGGTGTATACCAACGAAGATTATGGGCTCGGCTTCGAGTATCCGGCGGCGTATGACGAACTCACTGAACGAGGCTGCGGTATCCGCGTGCAAGAAGTGCGGGCGGAATTCAACGCGCCGTATTTCATCCCGCGCACGGATATCCAGGTGGGGTTCCGCACGGTGGTGTCGATCACCGACCGGGAGGGGTTGGACCTGAATGGGGTGGTAGAGCGGGCGATTGGATGGCGGGAGGGTTGGACGATTGAGAGCATGGAAACCCGCCTGATGAATGGGCAGGAGGGGGTGTATGTGGAGTACCGCTTTGGCGAGACCAACCGTCTGGGGATGATGGCTTTTTTCATCCGCGGGGAGGATGCCGTGGTGGTCCAAACGAGCGCGGGTGCGTTTTGCGATATTCCGGAGGAAAACGTGACGGAGTTGGGGGCGTTTGAGCATTTGTTGGAGACGATCACGTTGGAAGAGCGGCGGTAATTTTGAAGCAGGTCCAGTAAGGGGGCGTTTTTTCGACCCCCATGTTGGTGTTAAGACGCGGAGTAGGGGCTGGGTCTCCCAGCCCAGGTCGTAGTCCACCGGCTCCGGGTCGGGAAACCCGACCCCTACAAGAGGACATACTTCCTCGTAGCGGCACGAGGATGGGTGGGATGTCCCCCCTGTGCTTACAGGGGATGCGGACACGGGGATAACTGGTGGATTTGTGAATCTGGGAACGCCCTGTGTCCCTACGGGGACAAAGCATTTGGGGTTGGGCATCCCAGCCCGGATCACGGCCCACCGGCGCCGGTTCGGGTTTCCCGAACCCATGTTGGTGTTAAGACGCGGGTAAGAAACCCGCGCTACAAAGATTGGGCCCACTGGCACCGGGTTGGGAAACCCGACCCCTACAAGAGGATGCCCTCGTGTTCCCCGTTGGACGCGTTCTTAGTATAATGATGAATAATGTCCTTGATTTAACGAGGTGGGTATGGATTTGTCGCCTGACACCCTGTTGAAAGACCGCTACCGCATCGTCCGCAAGCTGGGCGAGGGCGGTATGGGGGCTGTTTTCCTGGCGCGGGATATTTCGCTGGAGCACGATGTGGCGGTGAAGGCTAACCGCGATCCCAGCCCGGAGAGCACCAATCAGTTCTTGCGCGAGGCGCGCCTGCTGGCAGCGCTGCACCATCCCAACCTGCCCCGCGTGACCGATTATTTCATCCTGGGCGAAGAACAATACCTGGTGATGGATTACATTCCGGGCGACGACCTGAAGGCGCTGCTGTTGAAAGAAGGCCGCCAGCCGCTGGAAAAGGTGCTGGCCTGGGCCAGGCAGTTGGGCAGCGCGCTGACGTATATGCACAACCAGGCGCCTCCGGTCATTCATCGCGACATCAAACCGGCCAATATCCGCCTGACAGCCAGCGGCGAGGTGGTGCTGGTGGATTTTGGGATTGCCAAGGCGGCCGATTCGAGCCAGGCCACGGCGATTGGCGCATCGGGCTACACAGCCGGATATGCGCCGCCGGAGCAGTACGGCAGCGCCTACAGCGCAATGCGCACGGGGCCGTTCTCCGACCAGTACTCGCTGGCGGCGACATTGTATACCATGCTGACCGGAGGGCGTCCGGCGGACGCGGTCAAGCGGGTGCTCAATCAAGAGACCCTGCTGCCGGTGCGCGCCCTGGCTCCCGATGTCCCCGAGGGGGTGGCGCAGGCGTTGGAGCGGGCTCTTTCGGTCAAGCCGGAGGGGCGCTTTGATGGCGTGGACGCTTTTGTGAGCAGCCTGGTGGCGGGCGTTTCGGGGCCGCTGCCCAAACCGCAGGTCTCCGCGACGGATGCGACCGTGCGGGGGGCGGCGCCGACGGTGCGCAGCGCTGCGGCGGGAT
>JAEXTI010000068.1 GCA_023406965.1 Chloroflexota bacterium | reverse complement strand
CCGCCCATTACAACTTCAAGAGCACCGGGCGCACCTTCGACGCTGTTGGCCGCGGCGACTCCGGCCCTTACCCCGAGCGCAATCGTTACGCCGACCTGCCCGGCTCGCCGCTCTACCCCTTTGGCTTTGGCCTGACTTACACCACCTTCACTTATTCCGACCTGCGGGTCAGCCGTGGCGAAATCCAGGCCGGTGAATCGGTCGAGGTGCAGGTCACCGTGACCAACACCGGCTCCCGCCTCGGTGTCGAAGTGGCCCAGTGCTACGTCCAGGATTGCCTCGCCTCCATCACCCGCCCCATCCGCGAGTTGAAAGGCTTCCAGCGCGTGACCCTTCAGCCCGGTGAATCAAAACAGGTGCTTTTCACCCTCGGCCCCGACGGGATGTCTTTCTACGGCACAGATCAAAAGCTCCATCTAGAACCAGGAAAGTTCAAGGTCTGGGTCGGGTCCGACTGCCGCGCCGAGATGGAAACCGAGTTTTGGGTCAAATAGATCATGAGCTACCTCGCCCTTCACCCACTCTTCTCTCTGCGCGACCCTTTCCTGGGTCCCTGGCTCGATCTCTACGAGTCCGCCTTCCCTTTTGAAGAGCGGGTGCCCATCTCGCATTTCCTCGAAGTTATTGCCGCCCGGGCCGACAACCGTTCCACCAACGAGGAACTCATTGCCGTTTTAGACGAAGAAGACCGCTTTGCCGGGCTGCTTGAACTCAACCTCAACGAGTCGCTGCGCGCCGCCGGTTTGTACTATTTCGCCGTCGATCCTACCCGCCGCGGGCAAGGCCTCGGCGCGCAAATCTACGCCGGCATGCTCCAGCGCTGCCGCCGCTTCGGTTGCGACCTGGTCGTCTTTGATCTCGAAGACCCCGCCGACTGTCCCACGCCCGAAGCGCAAGCATTCGCCCGCCGCCGTATCGAGTTCTACCAACGCCAGGGCGCCCAGCTTCTACCCGGTGTAAGCTACCGCTTCCGCCGCGAGCCAACCTCGCCCGGCGCGCAGCTCCTCGTCATGACCCACCTCCTCGAGCCGGTACCCATCGAGTCGGCCTTCCCCGCCGCCCAGGCTTTGTTAAGCAAGGATATTTTCAAACCCTAAGGGTCTTCTTCGACCCTTAGGGTTTGATTGGCAACCTCGACTCTTAGGGTTGGATGGATACCTTCTACCCATACACCGGCCCAAAATTCCTGCAAGCCCGGAAGTCCGCGCCCTCCAAATCGGCCGTGCCAAACGCCCCCCACGCGCTCGGCCTAAAAATCTGCTCTTCCGGCACATTGTGCATGGCTACCGGGATGCGCAGCACCGCCGCCAAAGCCAGCAGGTCCGCGCCGATGTGCCCATAGCTCAACGCGCCGTGATTGGCTCCCCAGTTTGCCATCACCGAGTACACGTCGCGGAATGCGCCCTGTCCCGTAGTGCGCGGCACAAACCAGTGCGTCGGCCAGGTGGGGCTGGTGCGGTCGTTGATCGTGCTGTAAACATGATCCGGCAAATCCACCGTCCACCCCTCTGCCACCTGCAGCACCGGCCCCTGCCCCTTGACCAGGTTCAACCGCACCATCGTCAGCGGCATTTCTCCCCGCGTCAGGAACCCTGAGGAATACCCGCCCCCGCGGAAATAATCCAGCTCCGCCGGGTACCAGGTGGTTGCCGCCAGGGCCGCCTTCGCTTCGGCCTCCTCGATTTCCCAGAACGGCTTCATCACCGGCTGCCCGTCGCGTTTCAACGCCCCGGTTGCGTCCAGCGTCGCCGCCCCCGAATTGATCAGGTGGATGAATCCACCCGCCGCCGTCCCGCTCAGATCAAACCCCGTCACCCGCTTGACCGCTTCCGGGCTCCAGTAAGTGCGTACGTCCGCAAAAATCGCCGCCGAGTTGGTCAACAGGTGCCCGAAGAGCATGGAAGCTCCGTTCAGGCAGTCATTTTCCGTGGCAAAGATATACGGTTGGCGAATGCCGTTCCAGTCGAAAGACGAGTTCAGCATCGCCTCCATGAAATCCCCGTTGGGCGAATGATCACTCCACTGCCGCTGCCCCTGGAACCCGCCCACGATGGCATTGTGCCCCAGGGCCTCTTCGGCAAAACCCAACTCCGCCAGGCGCGGGTTGCCCACCAGCAGGTCCCGTGCAATCATTGTCATCTTCACCACCGTCTGCCAGTCCTGGTCCTTCTGTGCCCGGTTGCGCTGCTTCTCCGGTTTGTTGATGATATCCGGCCCTTCTTTGCAGTGCGCTTTCGTCCACGCAAAAGCCTTCTCGTATTCCAGCGGGTCGTAGATACCCTCTTCCAGGCGGCGGGTAAACTCGCTCATATCCGCCACCTCCACGCGCATGCCCAGGTATTCTTCAAAGAAGGGCTGGTCCACAATCGACCCGGCAATGCCCATCGACACCCCGCCCAACGACAGGTAGCTCTTTCCGCGCATCATCGCCGCTGCCAGCCCAGCCCGGGCAAAGCGCAACAGCTTCTCCTGCACATCCGCCGGGATGCTGCGGTCATTCGAGTCCTGCACGTCATGCCCGTAAATGCTAAAAGCGGGCAGGCCCTTCTGGTTGTGCGCCGCCAGCACCGCCGCCAGGTACACGGCTCCCGGTCGCTCGGTGCCGTTAAAGCCCCACACGGCTTTGGGAATGAGCGGGTCCATGTCCATCGTCTCCGACCCGTAGCACCAGGCCGGCGTCACCGTGATCGACACACCCACGCCCTCGCGGGTGAACTTTGCCGCGCACTGCGCCGCCTCAGCCACC
>JAEXTI010000564.1 GCA_023406965.1 Chloroflexota bacterium | reverse complement strand
GCCGTCATGGACGGCACCTTCGCCGGTGACGGCCCCGGTCCGCGCGCCATGCACTGGCATGAGAAGAACATCCTCCTGGCATCCTCCGATCAAGTCGCCATCGATGCCGTCTCGGCCAAACTGCAGGGCTTCGACCCCATGAACATCCCCTTCCTGCGCATCGCCCACGAACTGGGCCTGGGCGTGGCTGCCCCCCGCGAAATCGACATCGTCGGCTACGACATCAACCAGGAGCAGCCCTGGAACTTCGTCCAAACCGATACATTCGCCTCCAAAGGCCAGAAGCTCATCTACCACGGCCCGCTCAAACCCCTCGAAAAGCCCCTCCTGCAGAGCCCCATCGTGCCCTGGTCTTACTTCGCCAGCAACTTCTACCATAACGTGTACTGGTATCCCTTCGTTGGGCGCAAGCGTGTCGAATCGGCCCTCCAAAACCGTTGGGGCAAGCTCTTTGCCTCCTACGGCGACGGGCAGGTAGTTATGCCCGGCATGGAACCCAAAACGGTCATGCAAGCCGCCGTTGGCATCGGCCTGGCAGCCGCCCTTCTCGGCGGCGCGGCCTGGATGCTCTCCCGCAAAGACAAATAACTTCCTAAAGAGAAAGAGGCGCGGCGCGCCTCTTTCTCTTTAAGGGATCCTCTCCCCTCTCTATTTCGCAGAATTAGGGAAAACTGTGAAGGGCATCTTCCCCCCTCTCCATTTCGCAGAAATGGGGAGGGGCCAGGGGAGGGGTCACTTCTTTCCCCTGCACATTTCACAAGGGCACAACGCCCGCAAATATCCCCAGGTGAAAATCCCATCGTGGTGGCCGTCTTCCCACTCGATCGTCAACGCATACGACCCCACCGCCTCAATCTTACGCATCCGTGAAGCCGGCATGTCTGGCAATTGCACCAGGAAAACATTTTCGTCCGGCTCCGGGCGCATATTCTCGTGCCCGCCCCGACACAATGCACACGGGCACCCGGCCCGCAGCAAGCCAAAAGGATACTCGCTTGTGTGCCCGTCATTCCAGTTGATGCTCAATCGCCCGGTCTCGCGATTGGCAGTAATACCGGCAGGTCGATAATCCATAGTACTCATCCTCGCTATTGTTGTTCCGGCTCGCCCACCACCGCCAGATACTGCGATGCTGCCCAGCCGCTGCGCCCAGCATCATAGGGTGCTTCCAGAAACCACCAGGTGAAGCCGTCGCCCGAACGCGGCCCGTCCTTCACCTTAAAAACCTCGTTTTCACCGCCCAAAAAGCGCGGCGGATCGCCCACCGATGGCCCCGTGCGCAGCCGCAGCCCATCCCCGCCTGTTCCGGTGATCTGCACGAACACGCCAATCCCAATACCGCCCTCCCCAGGAGGAGGAACCGTGGCGGTTGGCGTGGGCAAGAACACATTCGAAGTGGGTGTTGGGCTGGGCATCGCAATCACCGTTACATAAGCCATTGGGGCTTCTTCCACCTCATCCTGCGGGGACGCAAACAACACCAACGCCCCCAGCAGCACGGTCAAAACCCCGGAGGTGGCCAGCATCCCCAACAGCACCCAAATATTCATCCGCAGTCGCAACCAGTTCATCATTGCTAGCTTAAATGGGCAGCAGGAAGAACCCGATCCCCAGGATGATATACACTGCCAACAAAGCCGCGCCTTCCAGCCAGTTCGACTCGCCATCCGACGAAACCAGCGCCGCCACCAATACCGCTGCAATCACCGCCAGCAGCTCGAACTGGTTAAACACCAGCGTCAACGGGTGCCCCATAGCCAGGCTGACGAACACCAGTAGCGGCGCGACAAACAGGGCAATTTGCAGGCTCGATGACACCGCAATCTCAATACTCAAATCCATCTTATTCCGAATAGCCACCGTCACCGCGACAAGATGCTCGGCCACGTTACCGATGATCGGGATTAAGATGATGCCCAGGAAGAATTCAGAAAGGCCCAACGTGGCCGTGACCGATTCCACCACCCCCACCAGGGTCTCGCTCATCCACACCACCCCGGCCGTCGCCAGCCCTAACATCACCAAGGCAGCCGTCAGGCTCATCTCCGCCTTATGCTGTCCCTCATGCAGTTGATGGCTCACCGTGCTGCTGCTCGTCGAGCGCAAAATAAAAATCAAGCCCAGCACATACAGCACAATCATCACCGCCGCGACGCCCAGGCTCAACGCCTCCACCTCGGTGGATGTTTCTGGGCCAATCGAATGGCTGAACAAGGACGGGATCACCAGGGCCACCGTAGCCAGAATCAGCAAAATTGCATTATTGCCGGCCTGGCGACGGTCAAAAACTTGCAACCCGTTCTTTAAGCCGCCCAGCAAGATGGCGGCGCCCATCACCAGCAGGAGGTTACCCAAAATTGACCCCGTGATCGACGCCTTCACCAGCTCCAGCAGCCCCGCATTGATCGCCACCAGCGTGATGATCAACTCTGCCGCGTTCCCCAAGGTGGCATTCAGCAGGCCGCCGATCTTAGGGCCGGTATACACCGCCAGCGATTCGGTGGATTCGCCAATCAACCCCGCCAGCGGAATCAGGCTAACCGCCGAGAGTGCAAAGATCCAGATCGGCGGCCAATGACCCAGTTCCGCGATCAAAACAATCGGGATCGCCAAAAGCAGCCAGTTCAAAGGTTTTTTGTTGAAGAAACGAAGAATCTTTTTCATACTCCTCCTGCACCGCTATTATAATCGTTTATGGGTACAACTTACTATCGGAGGAAACCTCACAGTACTACCTCCACATTAATTTTCCAAATGTAAGGGTGTGCGTGCGAGCATTGTCGTCGCGAGCTTGCGAGGCTTTGAGAGGAAAGCGAGGCGACCTTCAGGTGTTCTTACCCTAAAGCCGGTTCACCATGACCCAAATCGCCACGGTCACTGTATGATATAATTTGGGGAAGGATATGGATAATTCACCAGACTCCGTCAACAATCTGCCGGTTTTAGGCAACCGCTACCGCCTCCTCCAAACGATTGGAGCAGGGGGCATGGCGGTTGTTTATCGTGCTCAAGATCTAAGCCTCAACCGCCAGGTCGCCATCAAACTGCTGCGCCAGGATTACTCCCGCCACGCGGAATTCAGCCAGCGCTTCCAGCAAGAAGCCTATGCCGCAGCCGCCCTCTCTCACTCTAATATCGTCACCGTCCACGATTTTGGACAGGATGCCGGTCGATACTTCATCGTCATGGAGTTGATCGAAGGCCGCGACCTGAAAAAAATTATCGAGGCGCACTTCAAGCCGGTCGTGACCGATTGGCGGCACATGAGCCGTCCAAAAGACGAGCGCACGGTCGAAATCAAACGCAACGAAGAGTTAATTACCCGAGCCTGCTACCTGGTTTTCCAGGCCTGCGCCGGCATCGGCTACGCGCACCGAATGCACCTCGTTCATTGCGATGTCAAGCCTCACAACATGCTCGTCACGCGCGATTGGCGCTTGAAAGTCACCGATTTCGGCATCGCCCGAGCCCTCTCCACCATCGACGCCAACGAGCAAAACGAGGAAGTCTGGGGTTCACCCCAATACTTCTCTCCCGAGCAAGCTGTCGGTCATGCCCCTTCTCCCGCCAGCGATGTCTATTCTCTCGGCATCATTTTATACGAACTGCTCACGGGCCGCCTGCCCTTCAACTCTAGCGATCCCCAAGAACTGGCCCGTCAGCACCGCGAAGGGCGCGTCATCCCGCCCAGCCGCTTCAACAACCAAATCCCCCCCGAATTGGAAAAAATCCTTCTCAAAGTTCTTCAGAAGGACCCCAACCAGCGTTACGGTACCGCTGGTCAATTCGGCCGGGTACTCTACAAATTCACCGGTTCATGGGCAGGTTACCAGGCTGCCCCTCCGGTTGAACCCGAAGCAGCTCCCGTCTATGCGCCGCAATCGCCTGGCGGTACGCAGCCTTCAGCGCCGATCCGTCCCGTCGCTCCTCCGCCCGAAGAAGAAGTCCAGGAACCCTCCTGGCTGGACCAACTCACCTCGCTCCTCACCCCCGACATTCTCATCCTGGGGCTGCTGGCGATGGCAATGCTGGCCTCAACCATCCCCTTCCTGGTTTACGTCGCGACGCGTTTGGGAATGCTCAATTGATCCTATCCACGTCCATCTTATCGGCGGATTTTGCCCGCTTGGGCGATGAGATCCATTCGGTTGAACAAGCCGGTGGAGATTGGATCCATATCGATGTGATGGATGGCCATTTTGTCCCCAACCTGACCATGGGCCCTTTCATCGTCGAGACCTGCCGGCGGATCAGCAACTTGCCCCTCGATGTGCACCTGATGGTGGATAACCCCGATCGCATGATCGAATGGTTTGCCCAAGCCGGCGCCAGCACGCTCTCGGTCCAAATCGAAGCCTGCCCCAACATCTACCGCACGCTAGAAAAAATCCGCTCGCTGGGTTGCCGGCCTGGCATCGTCCTTTCCCCCGGCACCCCTGCCGCAGCCATCAGCCAGGTGCTTCATCTGGTCGACCTGGTCCTGGTCATGACCGTCAATCCCGGCTATTCAGGACAGGCCTTTATTCCTTCAACGCTGCCCAAAATTTCGCAAATCCGCCACATGCTGGATGAAACCCAGTCCCAGGCGATCATCGAAGTAGACGGAGGAATTACCAGCCAGACCCTCCCCCTTGTCTATCAAGCCGGCGCGCGCGTCATCGTCGCCGCTACATCCATTTTTAAACATCCCGCAGGCATCGCGGCCGGTATCGCTGAACTGCGCGAATCGGTTGCTTAAAACAAAAATCACGGCCGTCGCCGTGATCTTTGCCAGGAGAAAAATCTAGTGAGTTTTCACCATTGTTCGGATGCATTTAGCGCACAGCACTTTCTTCACCAGTCGGCCGTTTTCCAAGACCGACACCCGCTGCAGATTCGGGTGGAAGGTCCGGTTGGTCGCGCGCTGGGAGAAGCTTCGGTTATGGCCAAACACGGTCGCTTTTCCACACTTTTCACACTTTGCCATCTCAAGGATCCTTTCTTGCTATGATTGCCGTCGTTTATAATGAAGTGCACAGCCACTTCTCGCAACGAACGTCAATTCTACCACAGCTCGCATCCATTTACAAGAACCGGGTTTAACTATCAAAAGGGTGAATCAGTATGAAAGATACCTCCAATCCTCTCGGAACAATCTATGTATCTTATCGAGCCATTGCTACCGTCGCCAGCCAATCCGCGATCCAATCGTATGGAGTGGTTGGGTTGGCGGCAAAGAATTTGGCCGAAGGCCTGGTTCAGGTTCTGGTCAAAGATCCGGTTTTGGGCGTCGATGTTCGTTTTAGCGACAAACAAATCCAAATCGATCTGTACCTGATCATCGAATACGGCACCAACATTAAAACTGTGTCTGCCAGCGTATCAGACAGCGTTCGTTATCAGGTTGAAAAAACCTTCGGGCTGCCCGTAGGCGCAGTAAACGTACATGTTCGCGGCCTGCGCATTAGCAACCCGGACTAATCCTTCTTAACATCATTTATTTCTATTACGGGAGTTGTAAGTATGGATCTTCATCCACCATCCCTCACGGATGGACGCAAACTGGCAGAGTCCAATACCCTGGATGGACAGGGCCTGAAACAACTGGTCGAAGCCGGGCTGACCTGGCTCAAAACCCACCAGCAGACCGTTAACGCCCTCAACGTCTTCCCTGTCCCCGATGGCGATACTGGCACGAACATGGTGCTCACCATGCAAGCCGCTTATAACGAGATTGCCTCGTCCGGCGAAACAAATGTTGGCAAGATGGCTCACGCGGTTGCCCAAGGCGCCCTCATGGGCGCGCGCGGAAATTCCGGCGTCATCCTCTCGCAACTATGGCGTGGCTTTGCCCGGGCGCTGGATCACCTGGACGTGATGGATGGAGCGCTCTTCGTCCGCGCTCTGGTCGAAAGCCGCAACACGGCCTACAAAGGGGTGGTCCGCCCAGTCGAAGGCACGATTTTAACGGTTGCAAAAGACGTCGCTGCTGCCGGAGAGTTAGCCCTGGCAAACTCCGGCAAATTGACCGATATCCTCGAAGCGGTGGTTGTCGCCGCTGACGAGTCCGTCCGCCACACCCCCGAATTGCTGCCCATTCTCAAGCAAGCCGGCGTGGTTGATTCCGGCGGGAAAGGGTACTTCTTCATCTTGGAAGGCATGCTTCGATATTTCAATGGTCAATCGCTCGAAGTGCCCGTTGCCGCCGTCCAGCCCCTCTCAGCCATGTCCCTCGACCAGGCTGTCGAAGAGATTGAACCCGGACAGGACTACGAAGTCGTCGTCGATTTCCGCCCCGCCAAGGAATTGGACCTGGAAGCCTTTTACAATGACCTTGCCGAAATCGGCACTTCCATCCAGGTCGGCGAAGGCGATGGCATGTACCGCATGCACATCCATGTTGAAACCGAAAAGCGCTACCAACCCATCGACTATATTATGGGCATTGGCACCATCACCAAGGTCGCCATGGAAAACCTTCTGGCCCAAATGGAAGAACAGGGCCAAAAGACACAACTGACCTTTGCCCCGGTCGAGCCTGGACAGGTGGCCGTGGTGGCAGTGGCCCCCGGCCCCGGCATCGCGCGCATCTTTGCCAGCCTGGGGGTTGCCGCTGTTGTCATGGGCGGGCAAACCATGAATCCCAGCACCGAAGAAATCCTGGCTTCGTTTGAAAACCTGCCCACCGATAAGGTCATCATCCTGCCCAACAACAAAAACATCATCCTGGCAGCCCAAAACTGTGCCGCGGTCACCGTCAAAAAGGTAGCCGTCATTCCCAGCCGCAGCGTGCCCCAGGGCCTCAGCGCCATGTTCCGCCTCAACCCCGACTCAGATATCGAAGAAATGGTTGCCGAAATGACCGAAGCTATCAGCGAGGTCGAGACAGGCGAAATTACCATTGCCACCCGTTCGGTCGTCATCAACGATGTCGACGTCAACCAGGGCGAGGTTATTGCCCTGCACAATGGTCAGTTGGTCATGTCCGCCGCCACCCTCGACGAAGCCATCATCGGCTTGCTGGAAAAAGCCAATACTTCTGACCGCGAACACATCACCCTCTTCTATGGGGATACCGTCAACAAAAACGAAGCCAACCGCATCGCCGACCTGGTTCGTTCGCATTATCCCTCCCATGAGCTAGAAATGCACGACGGTGGTCAGCCACACTATCAGCTCATCATCGCGATCGAATAACATGGGTTCCATCTGCATCCTGACCGATAGCGCAGCCCAATTCACCCAACCAGGATTTGCAGGCAGGCAAGACGTCCGCACCATCCCGTTTGCGGTGCAGATCAAAGGGCAAACCTATCAGAATGGCGACGGTCCCAAGACCAACGCCCTGCCCGCATTTGCGAGCGCGGAACTCAACCCGCGCTTGTTGGCTCCGGACGCGCAAGGCTTCTACGATTTCTTTATCAGCATGAGCCGCCAGTACCGCGAAGGCATCGCTATTCTTTCCTCCGACGGTTTGATGCACACTTTTGCGGATGCCGAGAAAGCCGCGCTGGCAGCCCGATCACAAATCAACATTACCCTGGTCGACTCCCACTCTACCTCGGTCGGTTTGGGCCTGCTCGTCCAGGCGGCTGCTGAAGCCGGGGCAAACGGCATGTCGCTCACCGATATCGAGCGCCATGTGCGCAAGCTGGCGGGCAACCTCTATAGTGTTTTTTGCACGGGCAGCCTGTCCTACCTTGCCTATGCCGGCTTCATCGACCCTGGTCAGGCCCTGGCAGGTGAAATGCTCAATCTCCTCCCCATCTTCTCTCTCGAGGAGGGTCTGCTTAGTGCAGTGGAGAAAGCCCGTAACTACCGGGGAGCAATGGATTACTTCCAGGAGTTCTTCTCCGAGTTCGAAAACCTCCAGCACATTGCCTTCTTGCAAGGTTATCCTGCCGCGCACGAAACCCATCTCCTTCGCGCCACGGCCCAAGACCTCTTTCCCAAAACCTCATTCAGCGAACACCCCCTCCACCCGCCCCTGGCAACACTTTTTGGACCCAAAACACTGGGATTGTTCCTGCTCGAGTCCGATTGAAGCTCACTTTGCGGTAAAATACCTGTATGCCCTCATCTATAGAAAAATTACTAAAGTTCATCAAGCTTGAACGCGAACGCGGCTACGATAACCGGGCCGTTGTTGGCGGGTTAGACAAAATTATTCCCTCCTGGACCAACGAAGCGCGCACCGGCGGCCTCTCGGAAGAGCAAATCAGCGCCGTGACCGACCGCTTGCGTGAATATCCCCAAGTAGATATCGCTCAGCGGCCCGAATTCGTCGAAGCGCTGTTGAAACTGGTGGAAGACACAGGCAGCGCGCCCGTTGCAGCCGTGCCTCCTGTCATACACGCGGCGCCCGTCGCCCCGGCAGCGAAGCCCAGCCCTGCTCCCGCTCCCGCCGCCGAACCCGTTCGCCGCCCCGAACCGCCCCAGCCCGCTCCTGTTCAACGAGAAGAGCCCCGCCCCGCGGTGGTTCGTTCGGCCCCCGTGGAAGAAGCCCGTCCTCTGGTCGGATTGGATGCTCCGCTTACCGTCCTGCAAGGCATTGGCCCCAAAACAGCCCAAACCCTGGCAAAGCTCGACCTGAACACCTTGGGCGACCTGCTGTACTTTTTCCCGCGCCGCTACGATGATTACAGCCGCCTCAAGCCCATCAACCGGCTGGAATCTGGCGAAGAAGTCACCGTCATCGGCACCATCCAGGCCATTCAGAGCCGCCCGGTTCGCGGCGGCGCTACCCAGTTGGTAGAAGCGGTCCTCAACGACGGCACCGGCAACCTGCGCCTGTCCTGGTTCGGCCAGCCCTGGCTGGTCAACAACTTCCACGCCCACGATCAAGTGGTCGTGTCGGGCAAGCTCGAGCAGTACCTGGGCCGGTTGGTCATGAACAGCCCGGAAATCGAATCGGTCGAGCAGGATCACCTGCACACCAACCGCATCGTTCCCATCTACCCCCTCACCTCCGGCATCACCCAGAAAATGATGCGCCGCACCATGTACCAGGCTATCAGCTTCTGGGCTCCCCGCGTCGGTGAGTTCCTGCCATCCAGCGTGCGCTCATCTCTCAAGCTGCTTGACCTCGGCACAGCTCTATACCAGTGCCATTTCCCCGACAGCCAGGACATGCTCGACCTGGGCCGCTGGCGCCTGGCCTTTGATGAAATCTTCCTCCTGCAACTGGGCGTCATGCGCCAAAAGCGCTCCTGGCAGCAAGCTCAGGCCCGCGTCTTCGAGACCCCCGAAGAATGGCTGTCCGGACAAATCGCTCGCCTGCCCTACGCCCTCACCGGCGCGCAGCAAAAAGCCCTCACAGACATCCGCGCCGACCTGGCTTCTGGACATCCCATGGATCGCCTCCTACAAGGCGATGTTGGCTCAGGCAAGACCGTCGTCGCCGCCACAGCCATCGCCATGATCGCCCGGCACGGCGCTCAATCGGCCATCATGGCCCCCCCCAGCATTCTCGCCGAACAGCACTATCGCGGGCTCACCCGCCTGATGTGCACGGAAAGCGAATCCGGCCCAGCCCCCTTGCAGCCCGAGCAAATCCGTATTCTGGTCGGCGACACATCCGCCGCTGACAAGCAAGAAATCCGTGACGGCCTTGCCGACGGCTCGATCAAGCTGGTCATCGGCACTCACGCTCTCATCGAAGACCCCGTGCAGTTCAAAGACCTGCAACTGGTAGTCGTCGACGAGCAGCACCGCTTTGGGGTTGCCCAGCGCGCCGCATTGCGCGCCAAAGGCGCCAACCCCCATCTGCTGGTCATGACCGCCACGCCCATTCCCCGCTCCCTGGCGCTCACGGTCTATGGCGACCTCGACCTGACCGTAATGGACGAAATGCCCGCCGGCCGCCTGCCCATCGACACCCACGTTGTTCCGCCTGTCCAGCGCGAGCGCGCCTACCAGTTGATCCGCAGCCAGATCGAGAAAGGCCGCCAGGCCTTCATCATCTACCCCCTGGTTGAACAAGGCGACAAAGACGAAGCCCTGGCAGCCGTTGAGGAACACGCCCGCCTCCAATCGAAAATCTTCCCCCATCTCAAGCTCGGCTTGCTCCACGGTCGGCTGCGCCCCGATGAGAAAGACGATGTCATGACCCGCTTCCGCGACGGCGAGTACAACCTCCTGGTTTCCACCTCGGTGGTCGAAGTCGGCGTAGACGTGCCCAACGCCACCGTCATGATCATTGAAGGAGCCAATCGCTTTGGCCTGGCCCAACTCCACCAGTTCCGCGGTCGCGTTGGCCGCGGCAGCGAACAGTCCTACTGCTTGCTCATCCCCGATCGCGATGACGCCGTCGAGAACGATCGCCTGGCAGTCATGGCTGAAACCAACGATGGCTTCGTTCTGGCCGAACGCGACCTGGAACAGCGCGGCCCCGGAGAATTCCTCGGCACGCGCCAGGCCGGCTTTGCCACCCTGCACATGGCCAATCTGACCGATGTCCGCCTGATTGAAAAGGCGCGCAACCAGGCCCAAAACCTTTTCCAAACCGACCCCGACCTCTCCACACCGCAAAATGCCTCCCTGGTCGCGCGGCTCAACCAATTCTGGCAGGAAGGCCAAGGAGACGTCAGTTAATATGGTCAAAGCCTTTTTCCCCGGCACGTTTGACCCCATCCATTATGGACATATCAACATCGCCACGCGTGCCTCTCGCCTGTTTGACGAGCTCATCCTGGCCGTATATGACAAACCCCTCAAAAACGCCGTCTTCTCCCCTGATGAGCGTCTGGCGTTGGCCACCGAAACCTTCCGCGACGAACCCAAGATTCGCGTCATCGGCTACAGCGGTCTGACCGTGGACGCCTGTCGCAACAACAAAGCCCAGGTCATCGTTCGCGGGCTGCGCGTCTTCTCCGATTTCGAGTACGAGTTCCGCATGGCCCTGGCCAATCACCGCCTCGCGCCAGATATCGAAGTTATGGCCCTCATCACCAACGAAGAGCACACCTTCCTCTCTTCCAGCACCGTCCGCGAAATTGCCTCGCTGGGCGGCGATATCACCAGCATGGTGCCCGCGCACGTAGCCGACGCTTTATACACCCGCACGCGCGAGCTGGAGGCTCGCCAGAACCTGCCTCCATCCAACCCGCGGGATTAAAAGTAAGAAATCACTCTAATAAGCGGTGTGTACCGAGCCAATACACTTGCGCGGAAATCGTGTAGTGAAATAATTTTACAGATTTCGACTATAATGATATAAATAAAACGGGATCGGTTTAGGGGATATTTCATATTCGCTGATGTGATCTTCTAAGAATGGTCCGATCCTTGCAACGCTCAGAATAGATCAATCTCCGTGGAGGAGCGTATGGATATTCTGCATCTGGTAGATCGACTCGAAGAACTCTTTAACGAAAGCCGCCCGCTCTGGTTCACCCATAGCGTTGTCGTCAACGAAGAACGCATGTTGGACATCATTGACCAGATGCGCGTCTCCATCCCTGAGGAAATTAAGAAAGCTCAGCAAACCCTGGCCCAAAAAGACCGCATCCTCGCTCAGGCTCAGGAAGAAGCCAACCGCATCGTCACCCTGGCCCGCGAGAAAAGCGACGCCCTTTTGGAGCGCGATGGACAGGTGGCCGAGGCCAAAGCCCGCGCCGAGCAAATCATCGAAGGCGGTCAGCGCGAAGCCGATGAGTATGCCCTGGGCACCCTCACCGACCTGGAGAAAGAAGTCGAACGCATCCTGTCGCAGGTCCGCAATGGCATCCGCACCCTCCAGCAAGACAAGGGCGGCGAGAACCAGTATTCTGCGCCCCTTATCAAAAATCAACCTATCAAAGCACGCCTCTACCGGCGTGTTTTTGATTAAAACCTTTGGTTCTACTCACCTCTCCCTTTGGGATCGCGGAGCACGCCCGTGGCAGATGTCGCGCCGTCAAAGAATGGCGCTGGTGAGGACCGGTTTGGTTTCAAGATTCTCCGTGAAAAAATTCTCTGTTCCTTCTTGAGAAGCAGGCGAAGCCCGCCATAAACCAATTTCTAAATTTTAAAATTGCCTGGAACTTTTTCCCAAGTCTTACGTTACATAGATGTGAATAATAAACAATGTACTGGTTAAATCCAGTGCGCAGTAAAAAGATGGAGGATTGAGATGAAACGGTTTACATATTTGTTCGTGGTAGCTGCCATGCTACTCGGGTTGTTCTTCAGCCCCTTCACCGCCTCACCCGTTGCGGCGGAGTCAACCTGCGGCGATACTTACACCGTGGTTCGAGGCGATTACATCGCCAAGATCGTCCAAAAGTGCAACGTCACGGTGGACACCATCCGCAAGGCCAACCCTGAGATTAAAGATCTCAACCTGATCTACCCAGGGCAGGTCATTCGCCTGAAAGTGGACGCCAGCGTTCCTGCGCCCACCACCACTCCCACCACGCCCGCCACCAGTGGCACCTACACCGTGGTTCGAGGCGACTACCTGAGCGCGATTGCCAAACGCTTCAACACCACAGTCACCGACATTCTCAAGGTGAATCCTCAGATCACCAATGCCTCCTTGATCTATGTTGGACAGGTCATCAAGCTGCCGTCTGGCGTCAGCAACCCGACCACCGGAACGCCGAGCACGCCCGCCGGAATGTCGATCACCCTCTCCACCCGCACCGCCAAAGTCGGCGCCCAGGTTGAGGTCAAGGTGACCGGGTTCCCCGCCAACAAGGATGTCGACTTCCGCCTTGGCAAAGAAGGCAGCGCCTACAGCGTAGCAGTGGACGCCAAGACCGATGCCAACGGCGCGGCGACCGCCAAGGTCACCATCCCCAGCGGCGCTGTGGTCAACGAGAAGTGGGTCGTCAAGGTTCTCACCACCGAACTGGCCAAAGTGGTCGAGATCACCTCCCCCACCATCACCATCAGCAACTAAGCCTCAAACAGGTACCAATTTAAAACCCTAAGGGTCTTCCGAGACCCTTAGGGTTTTCTTTATACCAGGTTCGTTGTCCAGCCCTTACCCTTCCTGGCCCGCTTCCTCTTCGTCCTTCACCCGAAAGCGCGCGTTCGCCGGGCGATCTTCATCTGGGTACAGCGCTACCTTCAAGACATCATCCATGTGCGTCACGGGTACGATCTTCAAATCCGCCAGCACCTTCTTGGGCACATCCACCAAATCCTTCTTGTTGCGCTCCGGGATGATCACAGTTTTCAACCCGGCTCGGTGGGCCGCCAGCACCTTCTCGCGCAGGCCGCCAATCGGCAGCACCCGCCCGCGCAAAGTGATTTCACCGGTCATACCAACCTCTTTGTACACGCGCCGCTCGGTAAAAGCCGAGATCAACGC
>JAEXTI010000542.1 GCA_023406965.1 Chloroflexota bacterium | reverse complement strand
GGGCGATCATGACGCGCACCCTGCCGCGCAGGGACTTCCTCAAGTCCAGCCGCACGATCAAGGTGGGGCAGGTGATTGCCCCCGAGACGCTGCGGCGCGCCTGGGCCGACCTGGGTTATCAGCACGCAGACACCGTTCTCGAGCCGGGCCAGTTCACCACGCGCGGCGGTTTGATGGACGTGTGGACGGCGGCGGAGCCGTACCCGGTGCGCATGGAGTTCTTCGGCGACGAAATCGACACTTTGCGCGCTTTCGACCCGGCCACGCAGCGTACCGTGCGCAATCTGGACAGCCTGCTGGTCACCCCGGCGCGCGAGGTGCT
The DNA here is from genome assembly GCA_023406965.1 of Chloroflexota bacterium. The sequence goes on along the minus strand of JAEXTI010000542.1, from coordinate 12,783 downwards.
GCCCGGCAAAGCCGCGGCGGTGACGCCGGAAGGCGAAGATCTGGAAGAGTTTTACCTGCCCCTGGCGCACACTATGCCCGCCAGCCTGCTGGACTATCTACCGCAGAACGCGCTGGTGCTGGTGGACGACTTGGAAAACATGCACGCCCTGGCTAATGAGATCGAGGAGCAGGCGGTAAAGCTGCGTGCCGACTCGATCGCCGAGGGCACGCTGGCTGCCGACTTCCCGGTGCCTTACATTCCCTGGTCGGAGCTGCAAGATATGCTCAGCGGGCGGGCCTGGCTGGAGCTGGGCCGCTCGACCGCCGGAGAACACGTGCCGTTGGCGGAGTGCTTCTCGCCGGGGCCGCGCTATGGCGGGCGGATGAAGTCCTTCCTGGAGTATGTCACGTTGGGGTTGAATGCGGGCGAGCGAGTTGAGATTGTCTCACGGCAGACGGCTCGCATCCGCGAACTGTGGACCGAGCAGGCGGGCTCGCTTTCTGCGGCGGCTTCGCCGGTGTTCACCGAAGGCACCCTCAGCGAGGGTTGGGTGCTGCGCCTGCCCGATGCGCGCGGAAAACTGCACCTGCTGACCGACAGCGAAATCTTCGGCTGGGAGCGGCCCCAACCGCGCTTGCGCCCGCGCAGCGTGGCGGCGCCGCCGGAAGCCGAGTACACCGATCTGCGTGCCGGGGATTACGTGGTGCATGTCGATTACGGCGTTGGGCGCTACGTGGGCCTGATGCGGCGCTTGCTGGACGGGGCCGAGCGCGAGTACCTGTGCGTGGAGTACGACTCCAGCGATCAGATCTTTGTACCGGTGTATCAAGCCGACCGCCTGAGCCGCTTCGTGGGGCCGGGCGGAGAGCCGCCGCAACTGACCCGCCGGGGCGGGAACGAGTGGGCCAACGGCAAGCAGCGCGTGCGCGACTCGGTGTTGGAGGTGGCGCAGGAACTGCTGGATCTTTACGCCAGACGGCAGGTTTCACAGGGGCACGCCTTCCAGGGAGATTCGGCCTGGCAGCAGGACCTGGAAGCCAGCTTCCCGTATATTGAGACAGAAGACCAGTTGAAGGCCATCGAGGCTGTGAAGCGCGACATGGAGCGTATTCGCCCGATGGACCGTCTGCTGTGCGGTGACGTGGGCTATGGCAAGACCGAAGTGGCCCTGCGGGCGGCTTTCAAGGCGGTGAACGACAGCAAGCAGGTGGCGGTGCTGGTGCCCACCACCGTGCTGGCCCAGCAGCATTACGAAACCTTCCGGCAGCGGCTGGCGGCTTTCCCGGTGACGGTGGAGATGCTTTCACGCTTCCGCAACCCCCGCGAACAGGATCGGATTGTCAAGAGCCTGGTGACGGGCGGAGTGGATATTATCATTGGCACGCACCGCCTGTTGCAGCCAGACGTGCAGTTCAAAGACCTGGGCCTGGTGGTGATTGACGAAGAGCAGCGCTTTGGGGTGACGCATAAAGAGCACTTCAAGAAGCTGCGCACCACCGTGGACGTGCTGACCATGACCGCTACGCCCATTCCGCGCACGCTGTATATGGCGCTGACCGGGGTGCGGGATATTTCACAGATCAGCACGCCGCCCGCCGAGCGCCTGCCGGTCATCACACACATTGGGCCCTATTCACAGAAGCTGGTTCGGCAGGCCATTTTGCGCGAGATCGAGCGCGGGGGGCAGGTCTTCTTTGTGCACAACCGCGTGCAGACCATTCACGGCATGGAGCAGCACCTGAACAAGCTGGTGCCCGAGGCGCGGGTGGGGGTGGCCCACGGGCAGATGCACGAGGACCAGCTTTCTCAGGTGATGACCCAGTTCACCAAAGGCGAGATCGATGTGCTGTTGTGCACCTCGATCATCGAGTCTGGGCTGGATATTCCCAACGCCAACACCCTGATTGTGGATCGTGGCGATACCTTTGGCCTGGCCCAACTGTACCAGTTGCGCGGACGGGTGGGGCGCGGAGCGCAGCGTGCTTACGCTTACTTCTTCCGGCACAAGCGCCGCCCGACCACCGTGGAAGGGTTGGAGCGCCTGGAGGTGATTGCCGAGAACACCCAGTTGGGCGCGGGGTATTCGATTGCCATGCGCGACCTGGAAATGCGCGGGGCGGGGGAGATGCTGGGCACGCGCCAGCACGGTGTGATTGCCTCCGTAGGCTTCCACCTGTATACCCGCATGTTGGCGCAGGCGGTGCGGCAGTTGCGCCAGGCCGGTGGAATCCAACCTACTGAAGACGAACCAGAAGTGCGCGGGCTGGGACTGCCGGTGAGCGTGGATTTGCCTCTGGGCATCGGTATTCCGGCGGATTACATCCCCGATCAGAATTTGCGTCTGAAGCTCTACCGGCGGCTGGCGGGAATGGAAGATACGCAGGAACTGGAGCAACTCCACGAGGAATTTGTGGATCGCTTCGGCGTGCTGCCCGAGGCGGTGCAGAACCTGTTCTACCAGATGCGGGGCAAGCTGCATGCCCAGAAGGTGGGGCTGGCTTCGGTGGCAATGGAAGGCGAGCAGGTGGTACTGCGCTTCCCGCCCTTGCCCGAAGGGATGACTGAACGGAATTTGCCGGCGGTGGCAGGGGCGCGCACCGGACGGAATGCCTACTGGATGGCAGGGGGCGCGGATTGGCAAGAGCGTTTGATGCGCCTGCTGACCGACCTGGAGGAATCATGCCAACCGTATTGTTAATTGAAGACGAGAGCGAACTGGCCCGCGTGGCGCAGTCGTACCTGCAAAACGGTGGTTTCACTGTGCTGACCGCCTCGCGCGGCGACACGGGGCTGTCGCAGTTCCAGCAGAGCAAGCCCGATTTAGTGCTTTTGGATTTGAACCTGCCCGGCATGGATGGTCTGGACGTGGCCCGCGAGATCCGGCGGCAGGGCGAGACGCCCATCATCATGGTGACGGCGCGGGTGGAAGAGACCGACCGCCTGATTGGCCTGGAGTTGGGCGCGGACGATTACATCACCAAGCCCTATTCGCCGCGCGAATTGGTGGCGAGGGTGCGGGCGGTGCTGCGCCGCTCGGGGCGCACGCCCGCCCAACCTCGCAAGCTGCAAGAAGGCGACCTGGAAGTGGACCTGGAAGAGCACAGTGTGACGAACGCGGGGCGTGGGATCGACCTGACTCCCACCGAGTTTAACCTGCTGGCGGCCTTGATGGCCCAGCCGGGGCGCGTGTTCACGCGGCTGCAACTGCTAGAGGCTGCCCAGGGAACTGCCTATGAGGGCTATGAGCGCACCGTGGATGCCCATATTAAGAATTTGCGCGCCAAACTGGAAACCGACCCCAAAGAACCGCGCTGGATCGAAACAGTTTTTGGGGTGGGCTATCGTTTCCGTAAAACGGAATAGGAGGCGGGCATGACCTTGCGAATGCGGTTGGTGCTGTCTTTTGTGCTTGTGGCGGCGGTTACCGCGTTGAGCGTGGTGATCATTGGCGGGCAAACTTCGGCCAACGAGGTGCGCTCGTTCATGCTGCGCGGGTCGATGGTGGGAGTGGACGAACTGGCGAATTCGCTGGAGGCGTATTACCAGGCGAATGGCAGTTGGGAAGGCGCGCAGTCGTTGCTGCGCGCAGGCGGCGGGCACGGCGCGGGAAATGGGGGCGGCATGATGGGCAATCAACGCCTGCGGGTGGCAGATTCTGGCGGCGCGGTAGCGCTGGACAGCCGCGGCAGTGCCGCGGGCAGCCTGACCCAGGCGGAAAAGCGCGATTCGGTGCGCTTGCAGGACAAAGATGGCCACCTGATCGGCTATCTGAGCGTGGAGGGAGGCATGGGCGGCGGCTCGACCAGCAGCTTGCTGATTCAACGCCTGACCCGCGCCAGCTTGCTGGCGGCTGCGGTGGGCGGCGGGGTGGCTGTTTTGCTGGCCCTGCTGCTTTCGTTGCAATTGCTGCGCCCGGTGGGACAGTTGACCCGCGCGGCTGCGCGCATGGCGGGTGGGGATTTGTCTCAGCGCGTGGAGGCAAAGGGCAAAGATGAACTGGCCACCCTGGGAAGCTCGTTCAATCGCATGGCGGAGTCTCTGCAGCGGGCCGAACAAAACCGGCAAGCCATGACCGCCGACATTGCCCACGAGCTGCGCACGCCCATTGCGGTGCAGCGGGCGCATTTGGAGGCGCTGCAGGACGGTGTTTACCCGCTGACGGCGGAGAACTTGCAGCCGGTGCTGGATCAGACCGAACTGCTCATCCGGCTGGTGGATGATTTGCGCACGCTGGCGCTGGCAGACGCGGGCGAGCTGCGCCTGGAAAAGCGCAAGGTGGACTTGGGCGAATTGACGCGCACGGTGGTGGAGCGCTTTAAGCCAGAGGCGGACGGGAAAGGCATTGCGCTGAGCTATGCCGGGCCGCAGGAGGCGATCGAAAAAGAGGTGGACCCGCGGCGGATTGAGCAAATTCTGAACAACCTGTTCAGCAATGCGTTGCGGCACACACCCGCCGGCGGGCAGGTGGGGGCGCAAGTGGAGCGATCCGCAGGCTGGATCATCGTTCGCGTAGCCGACAACGGCGCGGGGATTCCGCCCGAGGCGCTGGGGCACATCTTTGAGCGCTTTTACCGGGCGGACCGCTCGCGCAGCCGCGAGGAAGGCGGCAGCGGGCTGGGGCTGGCCATTGCCCGGCAACTGGCCCTGGCGCACGGGGGAGATTTGCGGGCGAAGAACCGCTCGGAGGGCGGGGCGGAGTTTACGCTGGAGCTGTGAGGAGGCTATCAGCCGTCAGCTGTCAGCTATCAGCTATCAGCCTAAGATGGGCTGTAAGCCGTAAGCCGTAAGCCAGAGTGCGCTCTGCCTGAGGATTGCGAATTACGAAACGACCTTTCCATAGTTCTCAGCTTTCGAATAGGACCACCCATCTAGGTCTGGCGTCATAATTCCCATCTGAGCCAGCGCGATTTTTATTTCTGTCCTGTGTTCAACTCCATGTTCCAGGGCGTGAACCAGAAAAAATTGCTTCGGATATCGGTAGGTTTTTCCCTGATATGCCAGATCAACCTCATCCTCTCCATTGATATTTTTAGCGATGGAGAGAAGATGCTGGTTTGTCTCGTGCATTATTCCAATCACCTGCTCTATTCCTGGCCAGGTACTCCATCGATTCAACTCCCCTTCATTTTGTCGACCCTTGGTGCGCAAGATCATCGTTTGCTGTCCACCCGCAATGTGCATCAGAAGCTCGCGCACCGTTCCTGAAATCCCTTGCACATGGACATCCATTTGCTCCTCTGTGAGCGACCGGCAGGCCTCGAACAGTTCATGGTTGGCCCAGGCATTGTATTGAAACATCTCTACCATTGGTTTGTTCATGTTTGACTCATCCTATCGAACCGTTGTTTGATATGATTCTATCAAATGGACAAATACATCGTTAGCATTTTCGGGGGCTCTGGAAGCGGAAAATCGACGCTGGCAGTCCGTCTGGTTGAGATGTTTGGCAGTCATCGCGCGGTACGTGTTCCGAGCGATTATTTCTTGTGCTCATACGACAGCCCGCCGCAGATGCTGGACTATGATTGGGATTTGCTGGAGGAGGTGCTTGGCCAGGAGGCGGGTACCGCGTTCAGCATCCCCACGTATGATTTTCAAGTATTTCGGCGTATATCCCTGGGGGGCGAAAAACGGCTGGTGATGCGGCACCTGGTGATCATCGACTCGATGGTGCCATACCCAGAATCAAATTTCACGGTTCTTTTGACCTGTGATGAGCTTGAAAGGCAACGACGCATCATTGAAAGAGATAAGCGCTGGAAAACAGACGTGATTCGCTATTGGGAATTGCACCAGTTAACACTGGAGAAGACTCTCCAAACCGGAGTGGTAATCAACCTCGAGTTAAATGGTGAAAATACCATCGAAGAAAATGCTTCGCGAATTCTGACTATTATCTCTAACCTGCCTGGGGCGTCTTTTCTGAAAGCTTATAGCTGACGGCTGACGGCTTACAGCTTCTTTCCCTCTTTTCGCGATATAATAGACCCCGCAACATTTCTGAAGGAGAAGGAATTTCATGGAACGCACTCAGATTGGCGATTTACGCAAGCACATCGGCGAAACAGTCCGCATTCAAGGCTGGCTGCAAACGCTGCGCGATCAAAAGAAGATGCAATTCCTGGTAGTCCGCGACATGAGCGGGCTGGTACAGGTGGTGGTGGAAAAAGCCGCCATGCCCGACGAGTCGGCGGTCATTTCTGGGGCCAACGTCGAATCGGTGCTGACCATCACGGGCAAGGTGATCGACAATCCGATCGTCAAGCTGGGCGGGTTGGAGATGCAGCTCGAAAGCGTGCGCCTGGACTCGAAAGCCGACGCGCCGCTGCCGCTGGACCCCAGCGCGGCTGATTTACCTGCCATCGACTTCCGCCAGGATTGGCGCTTCCTGGATCTGCGCCGGGCCGAGAACCTGCTCATGTTCAAGGTGCAGACCACCGTGCTGATGGCCATGCGCGAGTTCTGGGTGAAGGATAACTTCATCGAGATTCAATCGCCCAAGCTGCTGGGCGCGCCCAGCGAAAGCGGCGCCGAGCTGTTCGAATTGCCCTACTTTGACCGCAAGGCCTACCTGGCCCAATCGCCGCAGTTCTACAAACAAATGGGCATGGCGGCGGGGTTCGACGGCGTGTTTGAAATCGGCCCGGTGTTCCGTGCGGATCCGTCCTTCACCTCGCGGCACATGACCGAGTTCACCAGCGTGGACATGGAAATGGCGCATATCGAATCGCACGAGGACGTGATGGCCTATCAGGAAAAGTGGCTGGCCTACATCATCCAGCGGGTGAAAGATGCCCACGGTGAGGAGATCAAGGCGCGCTTCAATGCCGACATCGAAGTGCCCAGCCTACCCTTCCCGCGCATCACGATGTCTGAGGCCCTAGCCATCCTCAAAGCGGAGGGCTACCAGGTGCCCCCCGAAAAGAAGGGCGACATTGATCCGGGCGGCGAGCGGGTGATTGGCAAGTACGTGAAAGAAAAGTTTAACCACGATTTCGTCTTCCTCACCGATTGGCCCATCGCCGTGCGGCCTTTCTACCACATGCGCTATGCCGATGCGCCGGGAATCACCAAGAGCTTTGACCTGCTGGGCAAGGGGCTGGAGATTACCACCGGGGCGCAGCGCGAGCACCGCTACGATGTGCTGGCGCAGCAAGCCACAGAAAAGGGTCTGCATCACGAGCCAATCCAGTTCTACCTGGACTTCTTCAAGTACGGCTGCCCGCCGCACGGTGGTTTTGGCTTTGGCCTGTCGCGCTTCATGATGATCTTGCTGGATATTCCCAACATCCGCGAGACGGTGTACCTGTTCCGCGGGCCGACGCGCTTGAATCCGTAAATTGCGCTGTCGAAAAAGCTAAAAATAAACCGGGCAAAGAAGCGAATCGCGGCTTTTCCCGGTTTTTGTTTCCGTTTGCGACTTACTTTGTAAACGCTTACAAATTCGTTAACATTCATAGAGCACTCCTAACTTTGGCGTATAATGGGGCCGGTGGAATTATTCGTATTATTTGGTTGAGGAGTATTATTTCCCATGCATCATTCGCGGCATGAAAAAATGTACGGCGATATTAAGTTGTATGCGGGCAGCGCATCGCCGGATTTGACGGCCAAGGTTGCCGAGTACCTGGGTGTTTCGGTTTGCGGGCGGGAAGTGGTGTCATTTCCGAATGAGAATTTGTTTGTCAAGCTGCACAGCAGCGTGCGCGGGCAGGATTGCTACATCATCCAGACCACTTCAGCGCCGGTGCACCGCAACTTGATGGAATTGCTCATCATGATCCAGACCCTGCGCCTGGATTCGGCGGCGCGAATCACCGCGGTGGTGCCGTACCTTTGCTATGCTCGCTCGGATAAGAAAGACCAACCGCGCGTGCCGATCACGGCTCGCCTGGTGGCGGATATGATCGAAGTCGCCGGCGCAGACCGCTACATTACTCTGGATCTGCACGCGGGGCAAATTCAAGGCTTTTTCACCATCCCCGGCGATGTGCTGACGGCTTTCCATATTCAGGTAGATTATCTGAACTCGATCCGCAGCCAGATGAACGCTCCGGTGGTGGTGACCGCCGACCTGGGGTTTGCCAAGAAAGGCCGTAACTTTGCCGCGGGAATCAATGCGCCGATGGCTTTCATCGAGAAACGCCGCCTGGGCAACGATGCCAAAGCCGAAGCGCTGACGATCATCGGCGATGTAACCGGTCGAGACTGCGTCATTGTGGATGACGAGATCGACACCGGCGGCACGATGGTGCAGGCTGTGAATTTATTGAAAGAAAACGGTGCGCAAAACATTTACATCACCTTTGTGCACCCGATCTTCTCGGCAAACGCTGCCCAACGCCTGGCTGACTTACCTGTGAAAGAATACATAACCACCGATGCGGTGCCGATGTCGGCGGAGAAGAAAGCGCTGTTTGGCGACCGGTTGAAGGTTTTATCGGTCGCTCCGCTGCTGGGCGAGGTCATCCTGCGCGCCAATGAAGGCCGCAGTGTAGGTGAGATGTTCAACGAATAATCAGAACGTATGCCTGAATTACCTGAAGTTGAAACAATAGCGCGCGCTCTGCGGAGCGGCGGGCGCGGAGGCGTGCCGGTTGTGGGTCGCAAGGTGCAGCGAGCGGAACTGCTGTGGCCGGGTTGCCTGCAAGACGTCGAAGCCGGGGTTTTCCTGGCTCAAATCGTGGGCTGTGAGATCAATTCGGTCACTCGCCGGGGCAAATTTTTAACCCTTTCGGCGGGCGAGCGTTTTCTGTTGGTGCATCTGCGCATGAGCGGGGATTTGCGCGTGGAAACTCAAACGGACGAGCAGGGCATGCCGCGCCCCTGGCTGTCCCATGATCGCATGGCTTTGATGTTCGAAGACGGATACCGTATGGTGTTCAATGATGCGCGCAAGTTTGGGCGCGTGTGGTGGGTGAATGATCCGCTAGAAGTGACCGGGGATTTGGGCCCTGAGCCGTTCCAGGAGCATTTTTCGGCGGATGCGTTTTATAAACGCCTGCAAACCTTCCGACGACAGATCAAGCCTCTGTTGCTGGATCAACGTTTTCTGGCGGGGTTGGGTAATATTTATACCGATGAGGCCCTGTTCCAGGCGCGCATCCACCCGTTGACGCTCTCCGACCGCATTACCCCGGCGCAGGCAGCCAGCCTGTGGACGGCCATCCGCAATGTACTCAGCGAGGGGATTCGCCGGAATGGCTCCAGCATCGATTGGGTGTATCGCGGGGGAGATTTTCAGAATAACTTTGAGGTCTACCAGCGAACAGGGGAGCCCTGTTCGGTGTGTGGCACTCCGATTGAGAAAATTTTCGTTGGGCAGCGGGGGACGCATTTTTGCCCATCTTGCCAACAAATACCCGGTGATGTGAGGAATTTGTAAGCCATCGCTAAAGTACGAGTTGGAAGAATTTGTATATAATTAACATACATTCGGAAGCATTCTTAGAACTCTAAGCCGAATCGAAGCCCGAACATCTGACAAAACCACTCGGTGATTTCAACTCGAGTGGAATGATTCTGTTTCGTGTTGAGGTTCTTATGCCGCAGTCTTCTGCCACGCTAATTATGATTGTTGCCGCTATCGCTCTGACCCTGGGATATATCGCGGGGTGGTTGGTTAGTATGTCCGCGCGACCAAAAGAAGCTGGTCAAAAGGAGAAGGGAAAAGACCAGGAGGCGGCGGAGAAGCCCGCCCGGGTAGAGCGACCGGGAGTGCCGCCGGGGAATCCTACCGGCGCGTACCGTCCAATTGTTCGCCTGTGGCGCGAGGAAAAGGGGCGCTTGCTGGTGGAATATGAGGGCAAGTCGCTGATTACCGCAAATACCCTGCTGCCCGAGCAGCGCAAGCGGCTGGAAGTTATTTTGCGCGAACTGGCTGTGTGGCTGGGATTGCTGCCGGCATCGGCGGGAACCGCGCCAGAAGCAGCTCCCACTCAACCGCAGCAGCCTGCTCCAGTCGCGCCAAGTGTTCCTGTCGCCGCCCGAGCTGTAGTGGTAGAGCCCGTCACGTCGCCTGTGGCGCCAGCTTTCAAGGCCCCCACGTTGGTAGAGGGCGTGACAGTGGGATTGGCGAATGTGCTCAACCCGCCGGTGGTGAAACGTGAAGCTCCCAAGACGATTGTTGGGCAAATTAATGATGTTGTGCAGGAATTGCTGGCGGAGTCTCCGCTAGCGGGACAGAAAATCTTCCTTTCAGAAGATCCCCGGCGCGGGGTGATCGTTTGGGCACAGGGCCAGACCTATGAGGGAATCGATTCAGTCCCACCAGGCGAAGTGAAAGATTTGTTGAAGCGGTCTGTGGCTGAATGGGAGCGCCGCACGGAAGAATTGACCCGCCGGCCTTAAAAAGTTACCTCCCCAACTGGTAGAGGGGGGCTACCAGCAGGAGAGGCTTCACTAATATAACACAAAGTCTTTGGGGATACAAGAGTTTGTTTGGGATTCGTAGGAATCGGCTTGACCTTCAACAACAACTCTCAATGAGCCTTCTTTGGAACCCATTATTGAGTAGATACGAGGCAACTGCACAGAGGGTGGAGAAAGTGTCCGAATTTGAGGTGATTGCGGGGCGCAAAGCACCCCGCAATCACCTCAAATTCGGTTTCCTTCCATTACTGGCTGAGTAGTTACGATACGAGATAAAAATACACTGTTGATTTTGGTTGTAAAGATTTAAAAACTGTGTCATAATTCCAGTATGAGCGTTCGGTTGCGCATCTCAATCATCTCAGCTATCATCATGCTCTTCCTGTTCACATCGGGAGCGCCCCTGCAACAGCCCGACGACGAGATTTATTTCAACGAAACCGGGCACTGGTTGAGGGGGGAGTTTTACACCTTTTACTACCAGACCCCCGATGCCCTCGAAGTTTTTGGTTATCCCATAACGCGCGTATTTCCCCACCCGGTTCTCCCCGAGGTGCAGGTTCAGTATTTCCAAAAAGTCCGTATGGAGTTGGATCCCAGTAAACCGGCCGGGCAGCGGGTGAGCCTGGCTAAGTTAGGCCTGTGGGCATACGATGATAGCGATCCGGCCCAAAATGCGAATATCGACATCACCAACGCCTCTTGCCGGAAGTTTGAAAAGACCGGGTATTCCGTGTGTTTTGCCTTCATGCAGTATTATGAACGATTGAACGGGGCTGTGTACTTTGGTCAGCCGCTCTCTGATGTTTTGGATGTGGGCAACGGCCGCATGGTACAGTATTTTGAGTATGCCCGCATGGAATGGCGCGCAGAGCGGATTCAGGGCGCCAGGGTGGTGCTGACCGACCTGGGAAAAATTGATTTTGACAGTCGAATTGGTGATCCAACACTCACAGCAATCGAAGGTCGAACGCCAGCAAACCCAGGTAAAGTTAATACCAGCCTGATCGTGCGGGCATTCCCCACCCAGCCCCTGGCGCATGCCAATTCTGTCCAGCGTGTTTATATCATCGTCCAAAACCAACTGCTTCAACCGGTGGAAAAGGTGACGGTGAAGGTGACCATCCGCCGGCCAGATGGCACGGTGAGCGCTGAGCGGGCGAGCGAAACCAACGCCAATGGTATCACCTATTTGGATATTGCGATTGGCGACGCTGACCCCAATGAGGTTTTCCGGATTGACGTTGAGGCGAATTTGATCGACGAACTGAAGGCAAAAACCAGCGCCTCGTTCCGCATCTGGTGGTAGCGTTCGGCAACTCGTTCGTCGTTTTGCGCAGGAGCAGTATTCATGAAGCGAAGACCGGTATTAAGTCTGGCCGCAGTCTGCCTGTTGGCGGCTCTGGCTTGTGAAATCGCGCCCACTTCAGTGCCTACGCGGGCGATTCCCTCGCCTACAACGGCGGTAACGGCGACTGCGACGACTGCCCCAACGAACACGATCGTCCCGACCCAAACGCCTGCTCCCAGCCAGACTCCCACCACTCCAGCGGATGAACCAGGTGGATTTGCGCTGCTGACGGCGGAGAACATCGCTATGGCGGACCGCCAGGAACTGGATCTGGGCGAGGTGTGGATCGCGAAAATCATCTGGCCCGCTGGAGACCGGCTGGCTTTGTGGCTGGCGGAGACCGAAACACTGCAAGAGGTTGCTTTGCAGCCCCTGGCGTTGAGCGGCGCTCCGCTGGACTTGGATGTGCCGGGGAGCGTGCTGGCCGTCGCGCCCGATGGTTCTACGGTGATTGCCCAAGGTGGGGACGGCGGCGTGATCTTGAAGGGCATGCAATCGGGCGCTATCCAGGCGCTGGATTACGGCGTGGCTTATGGGGCCAGTTACGATCCGCGCGGCGAGGTGGTGGCGGTATTCTCTCCCTCCGAATGGTCGGTGACGTTGTTTGAAGCGGCATCGGGAGAGGTACTGGCCACGCAGACAGGCTTTGAGACGGCGGCGCCGGTCTACGCAGTGACCCCGGCGGGACGATCTACGATCTTGTGGACGGCTCGCGCTACCGCTCAGTTTCAGGATGTCGGCACGGGGTTGCTCAGCCCCGCGCTGGGGTATATGGAATTCATCAACGATTTCGCCTTCTCAGACGACGGTGGGATGCTGGCACTGGTGGCGGGCGGGCGCCTGGACCTGATGGCTGTGCCGGCGGCGGGACAGCCCGCGCAGCCCGTGACTTTGCTGGATAGTTCCCTCGACCCGATGTTCAGCCTGGCCTTCTCGCCGGATGGGCGACTGTTGGCTGTGGGGCAGGGCAACGCCTTGCGCGTGTGGGATGTGTCCAGCCATGCGGCGCTGGCGCAATTGGAGGCAGGCACAGAGGGTTTGCGCGCGGTGAGCTTCTCTCCGGATGGCACGGCCGTGGT
>JAEXTI010000467.1 GCA_023406965.1 Chloroflexota bacterium | reverse complement strand
ACCGTCCCGGTCACATCCCGCAGCGCGTAGAGCTTGCCATCGGCGGGAGCCAGGTCGCCGCTCTGCCCGGTCAACACCAGCCCAATGCGCTTGAGCTGGGCCATGAACTCCTCGGTCGAAAGGTTCGAGCGATAACCCGGAATCGACTCCAGCTTGTCCAGCGTGCCGCCGCTGAAGCCCAGTCCGCGCCCCGACATTTTGCCCACCGCCAGCCCGCAAGCTGCCACCACCGGCTCCACCACCAGGGTGGTCTTGTCCCCCACCCCGCCGGTCGAATGCTTATCCACGGCAATTTCCACCACGCCGCTCAAGTCCTGCACCGATCCGGAATGGGCAATCGCCAGGGTCAGGTCGGTAGTTTCCTGGTCGGTCATGCCGTTGAGCAGCACAGCCATGGCCCAGGCAGCTACCTGGTAGTCGGGAATTTCACCACGGGTGAAGCCTTGCACAAAGAATTCGATCTCTTCTTTGGTCAGTTCCCCCTGGTCGCGTTTCTTGATGATAATATCGACAGCACGCATATTCATGCTCCTTTCCACCCTCCCATTATACAAAAGAAGGCGCTTCCAGGGGTGGAAACGCCTTCACGAAAAGCAGGGGCAATTCATGAATTGCCCCTGCTTTTCTTATTTCTTCACCACAATCGTGATCTTGCGGTTTGGCTCTTCGCCGGTGCTCTCGGTCATCACATCCGGATGGTCGCGCAGTTCCATGTGGATCACGCGCCGTTCCGCCGCGGGCATCGGCTCCAGCGTTTGTCGCTTGCCGGTGTGAATGGCCTGCTCGGCCATGCGTCGCGCCAGGACACGCAGTTGGCGCTCCCGTCGGGCACGATACCCCTGCACATCGATCGTCACCGGCACCCAATGGTTCAGGCGCTTGCCCACAATCAGGCTGGTGATGTATTGCAGCGCGTTTAGTGTCTCAGAGCGCCGCCCGATCAAAATGCTCAGGTCGTTGCCTTCAATGTTCACCACCACGGTGTCCTCATCGTGCGCATCCTGGGCTGTCTGCATCTGGGCGGTGACTTTGGCATGCACTTTCATCTTGTCCAATAGGTCCAGCACGATCATTCGGGCAACTTCCACAGCCTCGTCTTCTTCACCATCCGCCACAACCTCGCTGGTTGAGATGCTCGCCTGAACAGGCTCTTCAACAATCTTCGCACTCACCGGGGCAGCCGGAGTGACGGGCGTAACCGGCTTGACTTCCGCGGCGCCCTTCAGGGTCAGTTTGACACGTGCCTGCCGGCTGCCAATGCCAAACAAGCCGCGGCTGCCGCTATCCAGCACCTCAACGTCCACAGCATCTTCGCGCAGATTGAGCTGCGAGAGCCCTTTCTGAACAGCTTCTTCAACGGTTGGCGCAATAACTTCCAGGGTTGTTCGCTCTGCACTCATTTTTTGCCTCGCTTTACTTTGGAATCAGGCTGCTGCGGCGCCGCGGGCTTGAGGTTAGGCAGCAAGTTCCGCCAATTCACCTTACCCAAAAGCGCATACTGCCCAATGCCGATGATGTTACCGGCAATAAAGTAGACCGACAGGCCCGATGCCAACGTGAGCCCCATATACCCCATCAAGAAGGGCATATAGATGTTCATCATGCCGGTCATCATCGCCGATTGGTCTTTCGGATTGCTGGTATTGGGAGTGGGAGAAAGAAGTTTCGATTGGACGTAAGTGGTGACAGCCACAATCACTGCCAGCACCGGGATGCCGAAGGCCAAACCAGGTATGTACAGGCGTTCCGGCTGGCTCAAATCCATCCACAAGAAGCGGTTGTTCAAGGGGATGATCGATGAAGAATCGACAAAGGGCCAGATAATGCGGCTCAAATTCAACAGGTCCAGAGGGGTGTTGGCCATGGCCTTAATCAAAGCCTGGTACAGGCCAATGATGATCGGGAACTGGATGAGCATGGGCAGGCAGGACGAGAGCGGGTTGATACCCAACTCCTGGTACAGCTTCATCTGCTCCTGGGCCAGCTTCTCCTTATCATTCTTGTACTTTTCCTGCATCTCCTGGAAGCGCTTGTCGGACTGCAATTTCTGCATGCCCTGGGCGCCCTTGATCTGCGAAACCGTCAACGGGTGTGTAATCAGGCGGATCAGCAGGGTGAACAGGATGATCGCGACCCCAAAGTTCTGCCCAACGAAGTTGTAGATCAGCAGCAGCACATTGGTGAAGGGCGTAATAATTAATGCATTCCAAATATCCATTTTTACTCCACTTACTTGGCCGGGTTGAACGTCCAGGAGGGCGTGCCGGTGCCGTCAAACGTCGCCAGCAGCGTATCGGTTTCCAAACCCGCCACAACCACCCGCTCATTCACCACCACAGGTGATGAATATAGCTTGCCGGTGAGCTGGCGCGACCAGGGTCGCCCGCCTTCGAGAGTGTACATATTGACTTCGCCACTCTCGGTGGTAATCACAAACCCCTCGCCAAACACCGCCGGCGTTCCTAACGCCGCCGAGCTTGCGTCCATCTGCCATTTGACAACACCGTCGGTGGTGTTCATGGCGTACACTTTTCCCGCCTCGGTGCCAAAGAACAAGGTATCTTCGACCAGCAACGGCTTCGACCACACGCTGCCTTCCAACGGGCTGCGCCATTCAATTTTGCCGGTGGCCTTGTTCACCGCCACCATCTCATTGCCCAGGGTGCCCACATATAACTTTTCCCCGTTCAACGCCGGAACAGCAATCAAAGCATTACCCAGGTCGAGCTCCCATTGCAACTTCCCTGTCGCCAGATCGATGGCATACAGGTAGTGATCCATGCCCGCCAGGTAAACGGTCTTCCCATCGCTGACCGGCTGTGTCCATAAAGTGTTGCGCGCCTCGAACTTCCATTTCAATGTGCCGTTGAGATCGCGAGCATACAGGAAGTGATCGGTAGAAGGAATGAGCAGGGTGCTGTCGACCACCGCCAACCCGCCCACAATCCGCCCCTTGCCGTCCTGCTCTTCATTGATCCAGGACTGTGCCCCGGTCGCGGCGTCGATAGCATAAACATTGTTGGCCGAATCGCCCACAAAGACCTTGCCATCCCCAACCGCTGGAGCAGCTAAGATGAGCCGGTTCTGATTCATTTTCTCGGGAAAAATCCATACCTGAGCGCCATCTTTGACAGCCAAAACCTGCCCCGCCGAGGTCACAAACACTGTGCTCTCATCGGCGGCCAGGCCCGGCCAGGTTTTATTGGGCATTACGCCACAGGCGCTGGCCAGCAGGCTGACCATGAGCAGCACGCTGAACATCAGCATTCTTTTAGAATTTAGGAAAGTAGTGCGCAAGAGATTAACTCCATTTTCTCAAACAGCTTGGTAACCGATTACGGCACCGGGTCAAACCCGCCCTTATTAAACGGGTTGCAGCGCAGCACCCGCCAGGCAGCCATGAAACTACCTTTGATCGCGCCGTATTTATAAATTGCTTGATAACCGTAATGGGAACAAGAAGGATAGAACCGGCAGGTATCCGGCGGCAAACCAGGCGAGATGAGCTTTTGGTATCCGCGAATTAAACCCAACAACGCGATTCGCGGCAGGTTCCAAAATGTCACCGGCAAATCGCGCAGCTTGGGTTCGCTCGCGTAGTCTTCGCTCATTTCACCTCACCGTGCTTTCAACAGCCCGGCGCGCTTCAGGGTCGCTTCCAGGGCCGTCAAGGCCTGCCAGTATCCGGCGGCGGGCAGGGGCTTGCGTGCCAGCAAAACCACATCCCAGCCTTCCGTCATCTTGGGCAGCAGGCTCACCAAACAGGCTCGCAGCAAACGCTTGGCCCGGTTGCGGATCACCGCGTTCCCAACGGAACGCCCCGCCGCAATGCCAATCCGAGTCGTTCCCAACTCGTTTGGCAAGGCCAATAATACAACAAGCGGGTGCGGATACGACTTGCCCGATTGCCGCACCCGCTCGAAATCAGCCGATCGGGTCAGGCGAAACTCGCGTTTCACCCATTTACCTGTTACCGGACCGGTGAGCGACTGGCTTTGCTGCTCGCCACACGGACAACTTAAGGTTCTAAAGAGGAAGTCTACCAGCGAATGCGCTTGGTAGCATTGTTCATGGTCACCGTCAGGCGCTTGCGGCCCTTCAGACGGCGGCGCTTCAAAACTTCGCGACCATCAGCAGTCGACATGCGCTCACGGAAACCGTGGACGCGCATACGGCGGCGGATTTTGGGTTGGTAAGTTCGTTTGGTTGACATGCCCGTTCCTTTCTCAATAACTTTGTCTCAATTTTGTCAGACCGGGCTCAGAGAAGCGCCTCGTTTCTCGCAACGGGACCCTTCACTGCTCCCTGGTCAACGGCGTTTTGCGCCGGCTGACTTCACTTAACGCGAATTTGGATTATACCTCAAGGTTAGGTATAGGTCAAAGGTTCGCTGACCTTTATTTCTTTTTGCCATTCCCATTTCCGTTCTTCGGCTTGCCGGGCGGAGAGAAGAGATCGGACAACTGGTGAGCGCCTTCCATATCCGTCACTGCTAAAATCTCGTCGTCTTCCTCGATGACACTGACGCCACGAGGGATCATCACCTCACCCTTGCGCACAATCGCCGCAATGACGCAGCGTTCGGGCAGGGCCAGGTCTTTGATGGCAAAGCCGATGGCCGGCGCGCCATGCGCAATCTTCTCCTCCACCAGCGAGTAATTGCCCTTGCGCAGCTTCACCAGGGTGATCATATCACCCAGGGACATCTCTTCCTGGATCAGACTGGAAAGCAACTCCGCCTGGTTCACCGCCACGTCCACGTGGAAGGTCTTGTCGAACAGCCAGGCATCGCGAGGATTGTTCACCCGCGCAATGGTGCGCTTCACCCCAAAAAGCTCGCGGGCCAGATAGCACAAAGTCAGGTTTTGTTCGTCCAGCGTGGTGCAGGCTGCCAGCGCATCCGCATGGCGGATGCCGGCCTGCTCCAGCACGTTCAAGTCCATCCAATCCCCCTCCACAATCGTTTCGGTGGGCAGTTCGCGGTGAATGCGGGTCAGAACCTCGGGGCGGTTCTCAACCACTCTCACCTCATGATCCATGCCAATCAACATACTGGCTAATTGCGCGCCCGTGCGCCCGCCGCTCCCAATAATTACGTACATTGTCCTACTCCTTCCGCC
Organism: Chloroflexota bacterium; assembly: GCA_023406965.1. The sequence goes on along the minus strand of JAEXTI010000467.1, from coordinate 2,182 downwards.
GCGGGGGGCAAACACGCGCCCGAACCGACTCGACACCGTCCAGCGTAGCGCTGACGTGCAGCACATCGCCCAGTTCCAGCACCAGGCGCGGGTTGGGCAGCATGGCCTTCCCGGCGCGAGTCACCGAAACCGGCACGCAAGTTTCATAGTTCACCAAATCGCCCAAAACCTGCCCGGCGCAGTTTTCTTGAATCGCCAGTTCATAGACTTCCACCTCGCCGTTCCCTGCCGAGAAGACGGCTTTGACATCGGCATGGTACATCATTTCTTCCAGGCGCTGGGCGCCCCAACTCAATGCGCTAACCATCTGCAAGCCGTAAGCCTCAAGAATGGGCCGGTAGCGCGGATTGTAGTTTCGCACCACCACGTTGGGCACGTGGTAAACGGTCAACGCAATGTGCCCTACGGTGGCGTTTAAGATATCCGAATTGGTGACCACAGCCACCGAATCGGCCTTCTCAATGCCCGCCCGCCGTAAAACGTCCCTGTTCATCGCGTCGCCTTCACTGAAGCGCCCTTCGAAATCGTCGGGCAAGCTCGAAAACGCGTTTTCATCCAGGTCAACGATTGCTACCTCATGCCCTCTTTGAAAAAGGCGGTAGGCCAATTCGGCCCCCAGGCGACCGCAACCTACAAATACTGCTTTCATATTTTTTTCTTCTCTCCTGCCTTAGTCAATCAGATAAGGCACGTTCGTAATGACAATCCCTTTGCGGAACATCAGTGCTTCTCGCAGGGCATCGGCTGTATTCGTATGAAGGATTTCCGTCGCGCGCTTGTGCGAAACAAATATTGGCACCACAATGGTAATCACCTCGTTCGGCTGCTTCCTTTGGTAAATTTCATCAATATACAACAGCAGCGGCTCCATAAAGCGGCGGTAGGACGACTCGACGATCATCAAGCGTACGCCGTCGCCCCACTGCTCCCATTTTTGCCTCACCCGCTCGGCCTCATCAGGATCAACGGCAATATGGATGGCAGTGATATCTTCGGAAAGAGCGCGGGCATAACGCAAGGCTGCCAATGTGCCGCGGTGCACACCGCCAATCGGCACCAGCACCCGGTTGCGCGTCACTCGCGGCGGAGGGCTGCCGTAATTGTCCATCGACAGTTTCTTGGCTAAACTAATGTAATGCCGCTGGATGATCGTAAATAATGCTACCAGCAGGGGGATGATCAGAATGATCACCCAGGCGCCGTCCATGAATTTGGTCGCGGCAAACATGATCATCACCGCAAAAGTGGCCACCGCCCCAAAACCGTTGATGAGCATTTTAATCTTCCAGGTCGGCTCGTAGCGCAATACAGAACTGCGCTCTTTCACTTCCTCGTCTTCCTTCAACTTGCCAATTTTAAACCAGCGCCGGGCCATGCCAGTCTGCGACAAGGTAAACGACACAAACACGCCAATTGCATACAGCGGGATGAGGCGCGAAACGCTGGCCTGGAAAATGATCACCAGCAGAGACGCCATCATCGCCAGCAGAACAATGCCTCGCGAGAACACCAACCGGGCGCCCTTTTGGGTGAGCTGCCGGGGAAGCAAACCGTCTGCCGCAGCAAAAGCTCCCAGCCGGGGGAAATCGGCAAACGAAGTGTTGGCCGCCATGACCAAAATTACCATCGTCGCAATGATCGTCATCAAGTACAGCGTGCCCCGCTCGCCATAGGCTGTGCGGGCCAGTTGTGAGATCACCGTCTCCACTTCCGAAGGCAGCGCATGAATGTTCGCGCCCAGGAAGGAAATCCCCAACATCAAAGCGCCCAAGATGCACGACATCCAAATCAGGGTCACTCCCGCATTATGGCTGCGCGGCTGGCGGAAAGCCGGAATACCGTCGGAAATCGCCTCTACGCCGGTCAGTGCGGTGGTCCCGTTGGCAAAGGCGCGGATCAGTAAAAAGCCCGTCACCACCTGCGTGCTGTGCAGCATTTCCATTTCCGGCGGGTCGATCACCGTCCCCAGCGAACCGGTGAAATAGCGCACCAGGCCGACGATCACAGTCACAAACATCATCACCACAAAGAAATAGGTGGGAACCGCAAAAATGATCCCCGATTCGCGCACGCCGCGCAAATTGATCAACATGATCAGGAAGATCAACCCAACCGCGATCCACACCCGGTAATCAAACAGGTTGGGGAACGCCGAGACGATCTGCGCCACGCCGGATGAAAT
>JAEXTI010000415.1 GCA_023406965.1 Chloroflexota bacterium | reverse complement strand
GTTTGGAAATCCCTTGTTCAACGTCGAGCGTTTTATGTTCGATAATGTCTCCACCTCTCCGGCGCTGTGGCAGCCAACTGTGACGGATGCGCGCTGCATCGACTGCAATGCCGGCCGGCAAATCGAGTTGACGGGCAGCGATTTCACCGAGGCCTGGGAGGGCAGCGGCGGCCTGACCAACCAATCGGCGGCCAACCAGCCGCTGGTGCAACTCATCCGCCTGGATAACGGGCAGATGGAATGGCTGCGGCCCGGTGAGGCTTCCAGCGACGGACGCTTCCTGTCGGCTCCAATCCCCGGCTTCCCCGACGGCCCGGCGATGGTTTTTGTGTATGTCAACGGCAGTTTTCAGGGCAAGGTGGTGATGATCGGCGCGTTTCGCAACAAGGTGTATTTGCCGATGTTGAGGCGGTGAAATAAAAAGACCCTAAAGGTCTCCGAGACCTTTAGGGTCTAAAAAACCAGTAAGTAGGTTGGATTGAGGGCGAGCCTGGCGAAACGAAGAGGACGCCAGTCCAGTGAATCATTCTCACGACCGCCCGAAATCCAACATCTTCACCCAAGATGTTGGCTTTCGCTGGCTGTAATCGAAAAGCAAGACCAAAACTCACCCGCTCAAGCCGACCTACGATCTGTTGCCGTCGTTGCGAAGGTGAGTTCACAAGAAGACCCTAAAGGTCTCTGAGACCTTTAGGGTCTAATGAACCGGATCACAACAGGCGCATTTGCTCGGCCTGATCGTAATAAGGCGGGTCCTCGTCGAGGAGTTGGTCCCAGGCGGCGGCGGTGAGCAGGGGCGTCTCGCGCAGGTTGCGCAACTGGCGCAGCTTGAGCAGCCGCCACCCGGCGATGGCCTCGCCCATGCGTGGGTCGCGCTGAAGCTTAAAGCTGATCAGGCGGGCGCGGCTGCCGGGGAACACCAACACGCACTGGCGCACGGGCGCAGAAGGCTCGCTGAGCACATGTCGCCCGAGCACCGCCGAGGCCAGAAGGTAGAAGAAATATACCGGTCCAAATTCCTGGGGCCGCCAGATGACCGGATTGTCGCCTTCGGCGGTGAAGCCGATGCGCCCGGCGATTTCGCGCAACGCGTCGCGGGCTTCATCCATGTCGGCACGGCGGCGTGAAGCTTCTTCCTGGGGAAGCAGGCGCCAATGGCCGGGCTGCTCGGGCGTTTCGGCGGCATAAGACTCGAGCACGGCGCGGACGAGGTCGGAGGGCGGTGTGAGCGAGCCGGGCAGGGCCTGGCAAACGGCGCTGTCCAACTCCAGCAGGGTGCAGGCGGGGTTCTTCTGCAAGTAGCGCACCACTTCCATTTCAATGCGGTCGGCCAGGGGTGGCTCAACGCTCTGCGGCGGGTTGGTCAACCACCACAGGCTGCGCTCGTCTTCCTGCGAGCCGGTGGTGAAGCGGCGGAAGTTCATGCGGTTAGCAAAGGCCCGCGAGGCAGCGGTCTGCACGCGGGTGATCAGGTCGGCGGGGAAGGGCTCGCTGAGACCGGGCAAGCCGTTTTGGCGGGCCAGTTCAGACAGACCGGAGGCGTAGACGGGCAGATAAGGGGCGGGCTCGTTGACCGCGGTCAAACTGGCCTGGAAGCCGCTTTGCAGGTGGCCTTCGGTGTTGGGCGAAACGGGCAGCTTTTCGCGGGCGGGGGCGCACTTCCATAGGATTTGGGCAAATTCCTCATCGCTGCGCAAGGCCAACCCTTCCAGGTGGAAACCGCCCGCCTCGGCGGCAGCGACGACCGCTGCCAGAAAACCAGGCGCCAGCTCGGGCAGCAACCCCAGGAAGGGCGTGTTGGCGGGCAGGGCGCGGCCTAGCGCGTTGAAAGGGCTGTGCAGGGCGGCGGCGTGCCAGCTCCAGTCGAAGCGGCGGCGGCCCAACAAAGGGTGGAGGGGCAGGGCGGCCTCACGGCCCCACAGCCAACCCGACCACAAGGCGGAAAGCGTCCAGAAGGCCTGGTTGGGGCGGGGCAGCACGGTGAGCACGGCGCCGGGGGTGATTTCGGACGGCAGGGGCAGCAGGCGTTTGACGCGCCCAGGGTACAGGCAGATTCCGCCGCTCTCAGGGGGCAGTTCGGGCCAATGGCTGAGCGGCACCGGACCGGGTTCGCCCGTCCAGGCGGGCACGGCTTCTTCCAGGGCCTGCCACAGGTTGGATTCGCGGAATTGGGGCGGAACGGAGAGCTGACGCGGGCGAGCGCGGCCGCCGGGCCAGGGCCACAGCGCCCCGGCAGAGTCGCAAGCGCAAACCAGCAAGGCGTGCAGCAGGCGGCGTTGTACAGGAACGAGGCTGAGACCTTCCTGTTTATTAATTAATGTAGAAAGAGCGTAGAGTGGTCGAGGAAGATAGGCGGATAATGCTTCTTCCACGGCGGGATAGTGCTCATCTTCAGGGCTTGCCACCCGCTGCAGGGCGCGGGAGCGGTGCAATGCGTCGCTTCCGGGCAGGGTGAGCCGCTCCAGGTCGGCGGCATCCAGGGGAAATTCGCCTTCACTGTTGCAGTTGGGGCAGCGGTACAGGGAGGCTTGGGGAGTTGTCTCGCCGCGCTTCCAAACATAGCCTTGGGCGGAGATCGGTGTGCCGCAGGCTTTACAGGTGGTTTGGTAAAGGGCCTGGATGTGACGCTCCAGACGTTCTTCGCCGCGACGGGTGGCTGCCAGCACCGCCAGCGCCGATTGAAAATCTTCCAGGCGGGGTGCGGAGGCCAGGGTTTCGAGGATGAAACTTTGGATGGGATTGGCGGTGGCGACCAGCACGCGGTAACCGGCGCGGGCGGCTTCCAGGGGCAGTTGCGGGGCGGCGCCGAAGGGGTCGATCACCCAGCCGCGCGCGGGCAGGAGCTTTTCCAGCCAGCCGGTGACCATGCCGGGGGGCAGGGGCGGGAGGAAACGCGCCAGCGGGAGGTTATTTTCCGCGGCCGATCCAGGCAAAAAAGCAAGCGGTTCGGCGGGCATTTCGATATAAGTATACACGTTTGTGTTCGCTGGGGTTGGGGAAATTGCCGAATTTGAGGTAGTTGCGGGCGTGAAGCGCTCGCAACTACCTCAAATTCGGATTGTTTCTACGCTCTTTACCTTTCAGTTTTGCAAGAACCGCCTTTTTTGGTATTGCGGATTGAATCACTCTGGCGAAGATTGCTTATAATAAATCCATGGACCGTTCCGCAACCGTCAGTCCCTTTGCGCTTGTAAAAGGCCAGCCCATGCGGGTCTGGCTTCCACAGGTAGCCATTCTTGGTTACCTGGCCGTGGTGGTGGTGTCCATCGTGGTGGGGCTTTTCTTTGCCGTCGATTGGATTTCCACGCCGTTCCTGGGCGGATTGTTAGGCCCGGATATGACCTACCGTGAGCTTGAGCCAGATTGGCCGGGCGCGCAAGTGGGTCTGTTGACTGGTGACCGCCTGATGAAAGTGGATGGCGTATCCATCCAATCTGCGGACCAACTGAAGAATCTGCTGGCTGATCAAAAGCCCGGTTGGGTGGCGGACGTGGAAGTGCTGCGGGCAGGCGAGACCACCCAGATGGATATCGCCCTGATACCCTTTGGACAGGCGGAACGCTGGGCTTACTTTTACATTCCCAGTCTTTTGGGGCTGGTGTACTTAATTGCCGGAATTTGGGTGTTTGCGGTGCGGCGCACACGCCCGGCTGGGCGGATGTTGGCGTTGTTTTCCATTTCAACCTCAGTGGTGCTGGGCGGGTTGTTTGACCTGTTTTCGACGCATCACCTGGTGTGGCTGTGGGCGGTTTCGCTGGGTATCAGCGGGGCATCGGCGGTAAGCCTGGCGTTTTTGTTCCCCCGTGAAGACTCATTGGTCACGCGGCTGCCGGTCATCCAGCGGGTGAGCGCGTTGGTGGGCATGCTGGCAGCGTTGAACGTGGTCATTCGCCTGAATAACAGCCTGCCCGGCTTGAATACGGCGATCAACATTCTGGTGGGCTTTGCCTGCCTGTCAATTGTGTTCACCCTGGCCTGGGCCATCTTCCGCCGGGCACGCACGGTGATTTCATCGGAGGGCGAGCAACTGCGTTTCATCACCTTGAGCGGTATTCTCAGTTATGGGCCGCTGTTGGTGCTTTTGACTCTTTCTCTATTCATCCAACTTGGGGCCTTCCCGTCGGTGTGGGTGGTTATCCCGGTGGGTATCTTCCCGCTGGCATTCAGCTACATGATGACTCGTTACCGCTTGCAGCAAACCGATTACGTGATCAGCCGTGGGCTGCTATACCTGCTGATGGCGACTCTGGTGGCGGTGGGCTATGCCCTGATTGTTTCAGGACTGTCTTTGTTGCTGGGCAGACCCGCCACAACCCTCAGCCCGGTGATTGTGGGGTTGGTGTTCTTTGTCCTGGCGATCTTGATTATCCCGTTGCGCGAACAGATGCAGCGTCTGGTGGATATTGTCTTCTTCCGCGGGCAAGGGGCCTACCAGCAGCGCCTATCGAGCTATAGCGCCGAGCTGGCCCGGGTGGTGGACCTGCGCGGTATTTTGCGCACCATGCGGCAGTACATTGACGAAGCGTTGATGCCCAGTTCGGTGCATATTTACCTCTACGATTCGCTGGTTGACCAGTACCTGGCGGCGGCGGGCAAGGACGGGCGGCAAACCACAGATTTGCGCTTCACCTCTGCCAGCCCGCTCATTCGCATGTTGTCAGAGAATCGCAGCTCGCTGGTGTTGAAAGACCTGGACAACCTGCCGGCGGCGCTGCACAGCGAACGCTCGCGCCTGACATTGTTGGGCGCCACGGTGTTCATCGGCTTGCCCAGCCGGGAACGGCTGGCCGGTTGGATTGCCCTGGGGCCGCGCCTTTCGGGCGAGGCGTATTCGATGCAGGAGTTGGGCTTCCTCGAGTCGCTGTGCGACAACTCGGCTCTGGCAATTGAGCGCGCACAGGTGCTCGAAAACATGGAAAACCGCGTGCGGCAGATGAATGTGCTGGCGCGCGTGGCTCAGGGTGTCAACATCACCCTGACGTTGGATGATATCTTGGAATTGATCTACGCCCAGACAACGCAGGTGGTTCCAGCAGAAGTTTTTCACATCATGCTGTATGACCGGCAACAGGACACCCACCAATACGTGTTTTACCTGGAAGGGGACGACCGCTTGAACGACATGGAAAACAAGGCGGTTGCGGTGAACACCACATTGGAGCAAGAAGTGGTGCGCTCGGGTAGGGCCATTTTGACCGACGACTATAACCAGGAGTGCATCCGCCGGGCGGTGGGCGCGCCGGCAGCCAACCTCTTCTCGTGGATGGCGGTGCCTTTGAACACGGGGGCTGAAACCATTGGCGCGTTGAGCCTGGGCTCGAAGGACTCGAAAGTGGAATATACCACCGAGCAGCAGAGCCTGGCGCAAGCCATTGCCGACCAGGTGGCGGGCGCCATTGTCAAGGCGCGGCTGCTGCAAGAGACCGAGCGGCGCGCGTTGCAGTTGACCACGTTGAACGAGGTGACTCGCCAGTTGACCTCGACCCTGGAATTGGAACCGCTGCTGCAAAACATTCTGCAAAGCGCCGTCGATATTTTGATCTGCGAGGCGGGCAGCCTGCTGCTGGTGGACGAGACCACCGAGGAAATGGTCTTCCGTGTGGTGGTCAGCCCGGTGGCGCATAACCTGGTGAACACGCGCATGCCCCCGGGGGCCGGGGTGGTTGGCAAATCGGTGACTTCACGCCAGCCGATCATTGTTAACGATGTGACCAAGTTCCCGGAATGGTTCTCGAAGACGGACAAACAAACCGGTTTTGTTACCCGCGCGCTGCTGGTCATCCCCTTGCAAGTCAAAGACCGGGTCATTGGCGTCATCGAGGTGATTAACAAGCGGGACGGTTCGCCCTTCTCGCAGGATGACCAGGATTTGCTCTCGGCGTTTGCGGCGCAGGCGGCAGTGGCCATCGAAAACGCTCGCCTGTATACCATGACCGATCAAGCCCTGGCAGCCCGCGTGGAAGAGCTTTCGGTTATGCAGCGCATTGACCGCGAATTGAACACCAGCCTGGACACGACCCGCGCCATGCGCATCACCCTGGAATGGGCCATGCGCCAATCAGACGCGCTGGCGGGGTTGGTGGGCATTGTGACCGAGGAAAATGGCTTGCAGGTGATGGCCTCGCAGGGTTACACCAACGAGATGGAAAGCCACCGGGATGGGATTTTGCCGATGGGTTATTACGGGCTGGAAGACGCTGTCCGTGACGGTATTCCGCTGCGGCGACAGGTGACCGAAGGTGGCACGGCTAACTTCCGCTTGCTGGCTACAGCTCAATGGCAAACCGTGGTGCCGATCCGGCGAGAAACAACCACCATCGGCTTGATGTTGCTGGAAACCGGCGCCACAGATGCTGTGAACGAGGAGACGATCAACTTCCTGGCCCGCCTCAGCGACCATGCCTCCATCGCCATTTTCAATGCACAGTTGTACTCGGCGGTGCAAGCCGCCAACCTGGCCAAGAGTGAATTTGTCTCGTTTGTGGCCCACGAGTTGAAGAACCCGATGACCTCGGTCAAGGGCTACACCGAATTGCTGGCTGCCGGCGCGGTTGGGGCGATCAATGATGCGCAGACCAACTTCCTGCACACCATTCGGGCCAACATTGAGCGCATGAACACGCTGGTTTCGGACCTCAACGATATGTCCAAGATCGAGGTGGGGCGCTTGCGACTGGAATTCAAGGGAATCAACCTGGCCGAAGTAGTGGAAGGCACGGTACGCTCGACCAAGCGGCAGTTGGACGACAAGAAACAGGAACTTTCGGTGGAAATTCCCGCCGACTTGCCGCAGGCCTGGGCCGACCGCACCCGCATGGAGCAGGTGCTGGTCAATCTGGTAAGCAACGCGCACAAGTACACGCCGGAAGGCGGGCAGGTGCTGGTGAAGGCGGAGCTGAGTCAAAACATTTGGGACCCGGGCGGCGCCCCTGAGGTGCTGCACATCTGGGTCAAGGACACGGGCATCGGCATCAGCGAGGAAGACCAGAAGAAGATCTTCACGAAGTTCTTCCGTTCCGACGACCCGAAGACCCGCGAAGCCCCTGGTACCGGCCTGGGATTGAATATTACCAAGAGCCTGGTGGAAATGCAGGGCGGGCAAATCTGGTTCGAGAGCGAATTCCGCAAGGGAACCACGTTCCATTTCACGGTCCCCATCGCGGCGCAGTAAAGCCGGGGGCAAGAAGGAGAATTCATGGCGCGACTGGCAGTTTATGGTTCTGCTTACGGATTGGACGGGCGCGATGCGGCAATGAAAGCGACGCAGAAAGCGCTCGATCAGTTGGGCGCTTTGAAACCGGTGTTAGCGGTAGCGTTTGTGGCCGAAGAGTTCAATATCAGCGAGGCGATGAGCGGTCTGGCCGGGCTGCTAGGCGATACGCCTCTGTGGGGTTTCAGCACCGTGCGAGCTTTCAGCGAAGATCGCGAGGAATTGAATTCGGTGGTGGTGCTGGTGCTGGCGGGTACCGATTTGAAAGCCCAGGTGCAATGGTACCCCGGTTTCAGTCAGGACAGCCAGGAGACCGCGCGCCAGTTGATGCGCTCGCTGCGGCAGGAACTGCTGCTGCCGCAAGCGGTGATGCTGGCGGCGGACGGCGTGGCGGGGAATATGGCTCCGGTGAGCAGCGGCCTGGCGGAATTGGCCACGAGCGTGGGCGGGGCGCTGGCTTCGGGCGGGTATTCCTCGGGAAAAACGTACCTCATGGGCAAGAATCAGAGCGGGCCGGGCGGGCTGGCAGCGGCCATTTTGGGCGGCAGGTTCCGCCTGTCGTGCGGATACAGCCACGGTTGGCGCAGCACTGGGGCGCATTTTACGGTAACCAAGGCCACCGACACCTGGGTGAAGGAATTGGACGGGCGGACGCCCGCCGATGTGTACCAGACGATGTTTGGCCGGCCGGCGCGAGAGTGGGCTTTCCCGCCGCTGACCGATTTGATCCGCCTTTATCCGCTGGGCGTAGAAGGGGCGCCGGGCGACCCGCAACAGGTGGTGCGCTCGCCGCTGCGCATGGAAGTGGACGGCAGTTTGCGCATGAACACGCCGATTCCCGAAGGGTCGGTGGTGCATTTGATGTTAGGCGATCCAGGTAAGTGCCTTGAGGCCATTGAGCAGGCGACGCAAGAAGCGATCCGCGGGTTGGGTAACGCACGGGCAATGGCGGCGCTGGCTTTTGTAGATATTGCCTGGCTAAATCTCTTTGAGACGCGCACGCAGGAGATTCCGCAGGCCATTCAAGAGGCAATGGGCATTGTGCCGGTGCTGGGGGCTTATACCCTGGGACAGGTGATTCGCACGAGCACCACCACGCAGCCTGAAGTGCTGAACCAAGGAATTGGAATCATCCTGCTTGGGGCAAATGAGTAAAAGCGAATTGTCCCGGACGCACATTAATTAGATCAATTCCTTCCAAGCGGGAAGAAGAAAAAGAAGTTAAAAACCGATACACTCGGCGGACTGGGTAACACCACAACGAATTGTGGAGACGGTATCGCGCCCTTTGGGCGCCTAAGAATAAAAGGTATCTGGGAGTTTTCGTCGCACGAAGTGCGACAAAAACTCCCAATTTCTTTCTTTTGAGGCGGGCAAAGCCCGCCGTTCACAACCGACCACGGGTTGATGCAGTGCTACCGCCGACTGTATCTGTTTTTGACAAATATTCTAGCCACTAAGCCCGGCGCATGTAGGATTGGCGCAGGGGGAGCACGGCTTCGCTTGTCTGCTGATAACATTGCATGGTTACCAGGGCCATTTGTTGAAAATCGGACCAGTTCACGTCTTTGCCGGCTTGCTCGGCGGCTTCTCGAGCAGCAATCTCGAGGATTCTGGCCCGATTAGAAAGTGCCAGGGCGCCCATTGCCGCGGAGGATGATTTGAGGCTGTGCGCCGCGCTGCGAATCTGTTCGAGTGTTATGGTGCGCGTGCCTTCCTCGATATCTTTGAGCAGAGCGGGGGAACTATCTTGGAACGTGTCGATCAAATCGAGCACTGCCACGGGGCCGTCGTCGCCGAGAGATTTGCACAATTCTTCCAGAATTGAGTTGTCTATGAGTCCGGCTGTGGTGGAGACAGTTGCGAAGTTTTCGACGGGCGTGCGCGGGCGGAAACGCTCCAGAGCCTGGCGCAGCTCCTCGCGCTGTACCGGTTTTCCAATATAATCATTCATCCCAGCTTCCAGGCAGCGTTCACGATCGCCCGACATGGTGTTGGCGGTCATGGCGATGATGTGCGGCTGGCGTTCGGGCGGAAAATCGGCGCGAATGCGGCGGGTGGCTTCCAGCCCGTCGATATCGGGCATTTGCATATCCATGAGGATCACATCGTAGTCAGTGATTTCCAGGCGTTCCAGAACCACGCGCCCGTTATCGGCAATATCGCTCTCGCATTCCAGGCGATCCAGCATCAGGCGGGTAACTTTTTGGTTGGTGCGGTTGTCTTCAGCGATGAGCACCCGCAGACCAGCCAGCGATCGCGAGAGCATGGCGGGGGAGACACTTTGATTGGTGGTCTGGGCGGGAGCCTGCCCCAGCACTTGTTGGATCACCTGGTAGAGTTGCGAAGGTTTGACAGGCTTGTTCAGGCGACCGTTGAACAGGCGAGCTTCTTCGTCCAGTTCGCCAACCGCGAGTGAGGCGAGCAGAACGAGCGGCAACCGCTGCCCTCCGCCTTTGGTTCCAGCGCGTAAGATGGCTGCCAATTCCAAGCCGCTGGCTTCGGGCATATACAGGTCGACGAGAGCCAGGTCGAAAGGCGGCTGGCTTTGGACAGTTTTCAAGGCCAGGGCCGCTGATTCGACGGCGACAACCTGCATCCCCCCCCATTCCAGCCATTCCACCAGCGTGTCGCGCACGGCGGGGTTATCGTCAATGATCAAGATCCGCCGCCCGCGCAAAATTCCACGCAGCGAGGTGAGCCGCCCGGTTTCAAAACCCACCGCCGATTGTACTTTGATGGTGAAAAAGAACGTGGAGCCTTTACCAGGGGTGCTTTCCAGCCAGATGTTTCCACCCATCATTTCCACCAGCCGCCGGCTGATGACCAGCCCCAGACCGGTGCCGCCAAAGCGGCGGGTGGTAGAGGTATCGCCCTGGGTGAAGGCCTGGAAAAGCCGGTTGATTTGCTCGGGGGGCATGCCGATGCCGGTATCACGGACGGAGAACTTCAATTCACAGCCTTGCTCGGTGCGATTGAGTTGGCTGACCGCCAGGCACACCTCGCCTGAGTCGGTGAATTTGACAGCGTTATTGAGCAGGTTGACCAGCACCTGGCGCAAGCGGGTTTCGTCTCCGGCGATCATGTTGGGCACATCGATGGAAGGTTGGTAGAGCAACTCGATGTTCTTTTCCGCTGCCCAAACGGCGAGTAAGTCCAGGCTGTCTTCCATGCAGGCGTGCAGTGAGAAGGGGCGGGTTTCCATTTCCAGCCGTCCGGATTCGATTTTGGAGAAATCAAGAATGTCGTTGAGGATGGTCAGCAGGGCTTGCCCGCTGGTCTGGATGGTCTCAACCCAATCGCGCTGATCGCGGGAGAGGGGCGTATCCAGCAGCAAGCTGGTCATGCCGATGACTGCGTTCATGGGGGTGCGGATTTCGTGGCTCATGTTGGCCAGGAATTCGCTCTTGGATTGGCTGGCAGCTTCGGCAGTGGCGCGGGCTTCTTCGGCGAGGCGCATGGCTTCTTCAGATTCTTGCGCGTATTGGCGCGTTTCGGTATACAGGCGGGCGTTTTCAATGGCAATGGCGGCCTGGTTGGCAAATGCCAACAAGCGCTGGGCGTGATAATCAGAGTAAAAGTCGGGGGTGCTGCTGTTCAGGTTTAAGAACCCAACCGTTTCGTTTTGAAACTTAATCGGCGCGCCGATGTAGGAGCGGATCCAGGCCGAACTGGGCATATCCTTCCATTCGGGTGAGGAGGTGGTGTCAGGGATGACCAAGGGCAAACCGGTTTCCATCATTCGCGACAGGCTGAAAGTTTGCTTGAGGGGCAGGCGCGGGGCAGGCAGGCCATCGGGCAGGGTATCGTTGGGATTGGTGTTGGTGTAGCCGATGCGCCGAACAACGTAAGCTTCTTCCACGCGCTGGTCTATGAGCATGATGTTGGCGGAATCGTGAGGCACGACCCGGCCAACATGGAGCAGGATTTGTTCGAGGACTTCGTCGAGTTGAAGGGTGCTGGTCAGGGAGATACTCGAATCAAGCAGGGCTTCGTAGAGGGTTCTTTGGGTGCGCTCGGCCTGCTCGCTCTTGCGCAGAGCTTGCTCTGTGCTGCGGCGGTTGGTAATGTCATGAAGTAAGACGATCCACCCGCTTAGATTCCCGTTTTGCTCGTTTAGGGCAGAGATTTTTGTCTCCACATTTTGAACGGGGCCGCTTTCGAGGATCAACTCGACGTTTTTCTCGAGGGGGTTTTCGCACAAGTCGAGCAGATCGGGGTGGGCGGCCAGAACTTCGTGGGCAGATTTGCCGATAACCGTACCGGCGTTGAGTCCCAGCATATCGATGGCAGCGGGGTTGATATCCACGATGCGGTTGTTGATGTCCAGAACGATCAGACCTTCGGCCATGCTGTCGACGATGACCTCACGGGCGATCGGGGCGATGTTGAACAGGTTGCGGCGGATGTAGGCCATGCCGTAAAGGATTCCGGCCAGCGAAAATGACAGCGGGGTGAGGTCGAGGCCTTTGATAGGCAAAGCGTTAGTGATGTAGAGGATGTTGCCGATCCAGGGGATGGCGATGCCCACCATGAGGATGCGCATTTGGCCAACATGCCCCAGAGGAAAACGAAGGATGGCGCGTAGAATGAGCACGGAGATAAGCACCATCATCATGTAGCCATAAACAACGGTGAGCCAGAACCAGGGACCGTGGTCGTAGACGAGCAGGAGGGGGTAGACTTCGGAGGGGGTAACGGAGGGCCAAAGCAAGCGATGCCATTCGTTGGTGAGGGCAACCACGAAGGTGATTGCGGGGAAGATGGCAAAGGCAGCCAGGCGGCGAGGGGTGAACCATTGATCTTGACGGGTGAAGCGAGATATGAACAGGAGCATGGAGGGACCGGCGCCCGTGATGCCCAGGTACTGGATCTTGGAGAGGAATATTTTGGTTTCCGGCGGGAGTTGGGAGAACTCGAGGGCGTTGGTCAAAGTCCAGATCATCAAAGAGACGATTAACAGGCTGAAGGTACGGCTGCCGGGGATTGCCGAACGAGTTCTGACGATGACGAACATCACCAGCATTAAGACGGTGGTGGCGATGAGCAGGGCGGTGAAGAAAGGGAAGAACCAGGGCATATTATTTAAACAGGCTTGTACGTTTGTATATTTGCACGGATCTGGTCGATGTGACCGAGGACATGGAAGGGGGGCTGAAGAAAACTGAACCCCAGCTTCCAATAGCTGCCCTTGCGAGCGACAAAGCTAGCCGGAAGCTCGCCAATCAAGTGGATTGTTTCCGCTTCAGTCTTTTTGAATTCGGCGAACAATTCGGCGGCGCTGGGGTAAGCTTTGACGGTGGCGTGGAGCCGGGCAGGCAGATTGTCGGCGTAACCATCGGCGAGGCGCTCCTGGCTAAAGACGAAGTCGTTAACCCAACTCTGGGCTTCGCGCTCGTTGTGGATGAGGTGGGCGAGTATTTCTTTGATATTCCATTCGTTGGGGTCGGGGCGGAATGCCTCCTGGGCAGGGGAAATTCCTTTGAGGATTTCGCCCAGGGTACGGTCCAGTTCAGCATAGACCTTTGCCAGGGTTTCAGACATCTCTTGGGGCGTGGCCGGGATGTTGGGCAGCGGGCGGCGGCTTAGCTCCAGGCTGATCTGATGCTTCTTCGGGCCGCGATAAAACTCAACTTCGATCCAATCTCCGCCCTGGCGCGCCGAGAGAATGCCGGGTAGATCGGCAA
>JAEXTI010000396.1 GCA_023406965.1 Chloroflexota bacterium | reverse complement strand
TTGCACACCCGCGTCGTGCATGGCCGCAAGAACGGCGTCTCCGGCTAGCTCGCGCAAAGATTTATCCCAATGTTCGTCGATTTTTGTCTGTCCAATTCCCAGTACCGCGACTTCGCGCATGAATGCTGCCTCCGAGAGTAGTGAATCACGTTATTTCAATGGTAATTGTAATAGGATTATCTATCAAAACCCCTCAAAAGATGGGGCTTCCCCTCAAAAAAAGGAGCTTGGTCCTCTATCACCACGGGCTTGTCTTTTGCGGACACGGGGTTTGACGACGGGTATATGGGCTGGCGCATTTCCCCGTGTCCCTACGTGGAACAGGCGGCCTGCCGTGACGGTGCCGTGCCCACCTCTACTGGACATGGGGGGGCGAATTGAGGGTAGTGATAATTCGTGAATTGTCACTACCCGGATTATAATCGGGGCATGTTTCTCCGACGCTTCATTGCTGTAACCATACTCATTGTGCTGCTAGCCGGGTGTGGACCTGTTCCCCAGCCAACGCTAACCGAGACGGTTGCGCTGCCGCCGACACCTCAGCCTACCGCCACCAGCATATCCACCGCAACGCCTGTGCCGCCGACCCCGACGAGCATCCCCGCGCTGACCTTGTGGCTGGACCCATCTCTGCCCGATGCGCTGAGCGAGGGGCTGACGGTTCCGGCGGACATTGAAACGACGGCTCGGGAAGCAGAGGCTACCTATCGATGGGTTTTGCTAGGTTTGGGCGAAACCGCTGCCGTGGAAACAGACTGGGTGTTTGTGGCAGCGGCGGCTTTTCCGACCATTCCGAGCGAGGTGAGCGGCGCGAAACTGCGCGGACAGTGGCAGCGGGGCGGGGGGCAGGCTTTGCTGCTGACACCCGAAAGCCTGGCGGCTTTTACGGCGCTGTGGGGAAAACCTGCCGTGGGGGCGGTGAAGGTGGTCGCGGATGAAGCGATCTTGGATGCAGCCTGGGAGAACCAGGGACAGGTGGCCCTGCTGCCGTTTGAGCAGCTATCACCGCGTTGGAAAGCGCTGCGCGTGGATGGCCTCTCACCCTTTGACCGCGACTTCAACGCTGCGGCCTACCCGCTGGCGCTGCGCGCCGGGCTGACGGGCGCGGATGCGTTACCAGAGGGGTGGGCGCTGCCGCTATCCAACTACGACTCAACCAAGCTGACCACCCTGATGTTGACCGGTGTGACGGCCTTGGCCCGGCGCACCGCCAAGACAATCAACGAGCAAGGGACCGCCTTTTTGGTGCAAGATACCGGCGGTTGGCTGCGCTCCGCCGACATAACGCATGTCAGCAACGAGGTGTCGTTCAACGAACAGTGCAGCCCTGAGCGGGCGGCTTCGCCGGAGGCGCGCTTTTGCAGTATCCCCGAGTATATCGAGGTGCTGGAACTGGCTGGAACGGATATCGTCGAGTTGACCGGGAATCACAACCTGGATTACGGGCCGGAAGCCTACATGTATACGCTGGATTTGTACCGCGAACGGGGCTGGGTTTATTACGGCGGGGGTGAGAATGCCGAAGAGGCCCGCCAGGCACTGCTGGTGGAACATAACGGCAACCGGCTGGCTTTCATTGGCTGCAACTATGCCGGGCCGGAACCAGTTTGGGCCACGGAGACCTATCCCGGCGCGGCAACGTGCGACCTGGATTGGATCGAGGCAGAGGTGATCCGCCTGGCAGGGGAGGGCTACCTGCCAGTGGTTACTTTCCAGACCTTTGAATCGGAAGATTACAAGCCCGCCATCATGCAGCGAGCCGGTGATTACCGGCGCATGGCAGCGGCGGGGGCGGTGGTGGTGAGCGGGAGCGCTTCGCATTGGCCGCAGACTTTTGAGTTCGTGGGGGATAGCCTGTTGCACTTTGGATTGGGCAACCTGTTCTTCGACCAGATGGAGCGCTTCCAAACCCGGCAGGCCTTCCAGGATAAGCACGTGTTTTATGATGGGCGTTACCTGGGGTTGGAATTCTTACCCACGATGTTGGAAGATGCGGCTCGCCCGCGACCCATGACCGCGGCTGAGCGAGAAACGTTTTTGACCGATATCTTTGAAGCCGGGGGGTGGTAATGAACCGCTGGATTTATCGTTTGAGCTTAATTTTATTGTGCATGAGCCGGCTGGCTGCCTGTGCTTCCCTGTCCTCGCCCGCACAGGATCCCAGCCTGACGCCCTTTCAGCCGGTGGGCAACACGCCCACACCGAGCCAAACGCCGGTTCCATCAGCCACGGCAACGCCGGTGACACCCACGCCCACGCTGACCCCCACCGCGACCTTGACACCGACTTTGCCGCCTGTACCGGCGGTTTGGGCCGATGAAACCGTTCCGGATGGGCTGCGCGAGAAGTTCCTGCCGGAAGGTTGGCAGTGGGTGGATGACCCGCAGAAGGCCTGGGTGCGGATTGAGATGGACGAGGGATCGATTGATTGGGTATATGCGCTGGCGGCGCCGTTTTCAACAGTGACCGACGAGGTTAGCCTGGAAGAACTCAAGGGAGCCTGGGGAGGGCAAGGCAGCGCTGCCTTTTCCAATAAGCCCCTGCTGATGTCACCCACCACCCTGGCGGTGTTTAGCCGCCTGTGGGGCGCGCCCGCGGATGGAGCGGTGAGCGCGGCGGGGGATGATGAACTGCTGGAACGAGCCTGGGCCGATCAACCTGCCTGGGCGATTGTGCCTTTTGAACGACTGGAACCGCGCTGGAAGGTGCTGCGCGTTGATGGTCAATCGCCTTACAGCAAGGAATTTGATCCGGCAGCTTATCCGCTGACGACGCATTTTGCTCTGCGCGGCGAGGAAGCCCGCCTGGTACAATTCTCGGCAGCGGGCGGGGGCACGACTCTCACCAATCGCGACCCGCAGCGCATGACGGTGGTGCTGCTCACGGGTACCACAGCCCTGGTACGGGCTACCGGGGAGCGGATGGAGTCTTTGGGCATGACTTACCCGGCCCAGGATATCCGTGATTGGTTGCTGGAGCCGGATTTCACTCATGTGAGCAATGAAGTTTCCTTCATCTCGACTTGCCCTAATGCCGATCCCTTGCAAAAGAACCTGATGTTCTGCAGCCGTCCGGAGTATATTGAGCTGCTGGACTACATCGATGTGGATCTGGTCGAGCTGAGCGGCAATCACAACAACGATTGGGGCCGTACGGCCTTTAGCAATTCGCTGGAACTGTACCGCGAGCGAGGCTGGTCATGGTTTGCCGGAGGCAGCAATTATGAAGAGGCTCGCCAGGCGCTGAAGATTGAGCACAATGGCAACAAACTGGCCTTCATCGGTTGCAACTGGGCCGGGCCGCCTTCGGTATGGGCCACGAGTGACGAACCCGGCGCAGCGCAGTGTGATTACGAGTGGTTGGAAAGCGAGCTGCCCAACCTGCGCGCCGAGGGGTATATCCCGGTATTCACCTTCCAACACACTGAGGTGTATATACCCAAAGGCTCGGATATGCAGCGGCGCGACTTCACCCGCATGGCCGAGGCAGGGGCGACCATTGTCAGCGGAAGCCAGGCGCATTTTCCGCAGGGCTTTAAATTCACTAATAATGCGTATATCCACTATGGGTTGGGCAATTTGTTCTTCGACCAGATGGACACGCCCGTGGACGGCACGCGGCGCGAGTTTCTGGACCGGCACATTTTCTATGATGGGCGGTATATCGGGACCGAGTTGCTCACGGCCATGCTCGAGGATTACGCTCGCCCGCGGCCCATGACCGAGGCGGAGCGGGCAGAGTTCCTGGCGTATATTTTTGAGGCCAGCGATTGGTAGGAAGATTGATCCGCGAATGGCGCGGATGTTCGCGAATGGAAGAGAAAGAAATTTATCCACGAATTACACGAATGACACGAATTTTGAAGCGAAGAGATTTATCCGCGAATTTGTGCGGATGGTCTGGTAGGGGCGCAGCGGTGGGAAGAGGCAAGGAAATTATCCGGAATCGAGCTGCGCCCAAATCGAAAAGACGCAGAGGGTAAGAGGAAACGCGGGTTATTTTTCTGCGGTTTGTGGAAAATTTCAACGGGCTCGGGGACCGAGCCCCTACAAGGTAGGGGGTGACACCCGCACGGGGCGGAAGAGGGATTGGTCAAAGCCGGAGAGCTGGTCGGGCGGGGTGGCAAGCAGGGCGGATTCGACACGTAAGGCGTCGCAGCGCAGTTGGGCCACGTCCACGCCGCGGCAGTGATCGGGGAAGGGCTCTAACCAGACCTTGCTGTAACGCAGCATTTTGACCGCGCCGCGATAATTGCCGCGGCGAATATGGTAATAGGCTACGCCGACCTGCAGAATGCCGCGATACAACTCGCGAATGGGCCCTTCATCGGCGCGCCAGGCCAACTCCAGTTCTTCATGCGCGGCGAAGTAATCCCCGGCGTTGAACAGGCGGATGCCTTTTAGGGCCAGCGGGTGCAACTCTCCGCTGCAACAATCTGAGAGGTTGGACGGGGGCCAGGGGGTGGTGGGCATGAAGAAGATTATAAGCGATATAATTCTATCAGGTTGATCTATTGGCTCTTTCGGGGTGGGCGCAAGTTTTTCCTACGCCGAGGCATCATGAACCAAAATAC
>JAEXTI010000344.1 GCA_023406965.1 Chloroflexota bacterium | reverse complement strand
CTCTTACTTCGTGCTACTTTTCCCGTCTAAAACGGTAGAGCCCAAAAAGAATAATCCAAAGTAACAAAAAAGAAACGGTAAGTGAGACCTTCTGTTTCTTGTGCATTTTGGACTCCTTAGTTGGGGGGGGGATTATTTTAAGCTGTGTGATTTTGTCAATAAATTTAGCCTCGTTCTACGATGTTCACGCTACTTATCGGCAGCTTCAAGTTGTCTACAAAAATAGTATACGACTTTTGCTGGCGAACACCAAATCACACATGACCCCATCCTCGACTACACCCCCAAACTAGCTACGAATAGCCGCCCATCCCCTTCTCAATCGGCACCCGCACCACCTGTCGCAGCGTCGCGGCCACCATTTCCTCCGGATTCACCCGTCTGGTCAGGTCGCTTGGCAGTTGCCGTTGAATGATCAGTGACACCAACCCGTGGATCACGCCCCACAGGCTGATCGCCTGCAACTCAGGGTCGATCCCCTCCGTGTCCAAAATGCCCGCCGCCCGGCAGCGCTCCACGATGGTCTTCAACACCTGCATGTTGCGCTGCGAGGTCTCCACGAACTCAGGATAGCTGTGCTCATCTTGAATGGCCCCTGAGAAAGTAATTTTGTAATGATCCGGCGCTTCCAGCCCAAACTGCACATACGCCCACACCGCGCCGAGCAATTGTTGCAGCGGATCACCAGCCCAGCGCTCCAGCACCGCAACCAGCCGTACATGGATCTTCTCGTGCCCATCCGCGGCAATGGCGGCAATCAGCGTCTGCTTGTCGGCAAAATGGGCATAGGGCGCGGCATGACTCACCCCCGCTTTACGCGCCGCTTTACGTAAGCTCAACGCGCCCACGCCTTCCTCCGCCAGGATCTCAATCCCGGCCTGGATCAAGGCGTTCTTCAAATCCCCATGGTGATAGTTTTCTCGTGTCATCTTGAATTCATTCTACAGCAAAATCTTGACATTGGATAGATTTTATTCTACAATCTTTACAACGTAAAGATTACCCGAGGTTCCCCATGAACACCTATGATACATATAAACAGCAGGTCGTCCAAACCGCTCAGGAGCTCACCCACAAAGGTTACCTGATGGCCACCGGCGGCAATCTGTCCGTCCGCATTCCGAGCCAGAATGCCTTTGCCGTCACGCCATCCAATTTCGATTACCTCCTTATGACTCCTGAGGACATCTGTGTCCTGGATTTCGACCTCCACACATTCGAAGGCCACCTGGCCCATTCGGTCGAATCTTCCATGCACGCCGCCATCTACCAGGTCCGCCCCGATGTCAACGCCATCGTCCACACCCACCAGGTCTATGCCAGCGCCCTGACCTTGATCAAAGCGCCCATCCCGGCTCTCTTCGATGAGCAAGCCCGCTTCCTCGGGCGCAGCGTCGAGATCGTCCCCTACGCTCCTTCCGGCACGGGAATGCTCAAGAACACGGTCGCCAAGCACGTCAAGAACCACAACAACGCCTTCATGATGCAAAACCATGGCGCATTAGTCTTTGGCCACGATATGCAGCGTGCCGTGCACAACGTCGAGATCCTGGAAAAATGCGCCCTGGCCTATCTTCTGGCGCTGTGCAGCGAGCGCAAGGTCAGCAAAATCCCCCTGGCCGTGCGCGAAATCGCCTTTTCCAAGCTACGCAAGGATCAGGAAAAAGTAAAACGCAATGAAATTGCCAATCAAGGAGAATAAAATGACCGAGCAAAAATACGCGATTAGCGAATATCACGATACCAATGTCGTTTACGAGAAGCTCAACAACCTGATCAGCCAACCCATTCGCCCCGTCCGGCGCGAGAAGATGCAGGAATTCCTGGCCAAAATCGACCAGGATTGCAAACGCTCCAAAGAACTTTCCGATGAGGCCAAGAAATACATCCCCGGCGGCGTGCAGCACAACCTGGCCTTTAATTACCCCTTCCCCATTGCCATCGAAAAGGCGGATGGCGCTTACATGTGGGATGCCGATGGGAACCGCTACATCGATTTCCTCCAGGCGGGCGGCCCCACAGTGCTGGGCAGCAATTACCTCCCCGTGCGCCAGAAGATCTTCGAGATGCTCGAAACTTGCGGCCCGGTCACCGGCCTGTTTCACGAGTACGAGCTGAAACTGGCTCAACTCGTCAACCGTTTGATGCCCGCCGTGGAGATGTTCCGCATGTTAGGCTCCGGCACCGAGAGCGTCATGGCAGCCGTGCGCGGGGCGCGCACTTTCACCAAGAAGAAGTATGTCATCAAGGTCGGCGGCGCCTACCACGGCTGGAGCGACTCGATGGTGTACGCCCTGCACGTTCCGGGCACCGGCCGCCTCGAATCGACCGGCATTCCCCGCGGCGGGACGTCTGCCACCAACGAGTTCTTCCCAAATAGTCTGGCAGCCCTCAAGCGCCAACTAATCTTCAACCAGCTGCGCGGTGGTACCGCCGCGGTGATCGTCGAACCCTTGGGTCCAGAATCGGGTACGCGCCCCGTCCCGTTTGACTTCAACCAAAAGATTCGCGAACTGTGTGACCAATTCGGCGCTCTACTCATCTTCGACGAGGTCGTCACCGGCTTCCGCGTAGGGCTGGGTGGCGCGCAAGGCTACTTCGGCGTCAAGCCCGACCTGACCGTCTTCGGCAAGTGTATCACCGGTGGCTACCCCATGGCCGGCGGCGTGGGTGGGCGCGCGGATGTGATCCGCTGCTTCGCGGCAGGCATTGGCGGCATCGGTGAGCGGGCTTACATCGGCGGCACGCTTTCGGCTAACCCGCTCTCCTGTGTGGCCGGTTATTACTCCATACTCGAAATGGAACGAACCGACGCCCCGGTTATCGCTGGCCGGGCCGGAGACCGCCTTTGCCAGGGGCTGCAAGCCATCATTGACAAACACGGTCTGCCCTTCGTGGCTTACAATCAAGGTTCCATCGTGCATCTTGAAAC
>JAEXTI010000343.1 GCA_023406965.1 Chloroflexota bacterium | reverse complement strand
CTGCATCGTAATGGATAGTGGAACGTGGCTGGAAGGGAAAGAATAACCTTTCTTCACCTTGCAGGCAGTTCTGGATTGGAAAGATTGAGAGGATGATATGGCTACTTTGATCAATCAACAAACATTTACTTTACCCGCCGGTTTGACCACGCGCCAAATGCGGCTGGAAGACGCCGAAGCAATTGTGGCGTTGTTCAACCGCTGTTCGCAGGCCCTTTTGGGAATCAACGGTGACAATGTGGATGATTGCCTTTCGGCCTGGCAGACTCCCGGCTTCGATTATACAGAAGACGTGCTGCTCGTCGTAGATGAGCATGACCAACCGGTAGGTTATGGCGAGCACTGGGACACAGCCGAGCCACATGTGCGCAAGCACAGCTACGCTGAGGTAGACCCGAATTACACCGGGCAAGGGATTGGTGGTTTCTTGCTGGATTGGATCGTGGCCCGTGCCCAGGCGACTATCGACCGCGCCCCGACGGAGACCCGCGTGTCGATCGATCAAAGCTTGCCGGTGGAAAACAAGGCCGGCCAAGACGTGTTGGTGAGCAGAGGCTTTACCCACATTCGCACCTACTACCAGATGCGCATCACCATGGAGCAGAAGCCGCAGGTAGAAATCCCTGCCGGCATCGACATCCGCCCGCTGCGTTACCCCGAGGATTTCCCTGCGGCCATCCAGGCTTTCCGCGAGTCCTTCCAGGATCATTGGGGCTTTGTGGCTGATCCATTTGAGCAAACGTTAAAACGTTGGACTCATTTTGTCGAAAACGACAAAGATTTCAATCCTGAAATCTGGTACATGGCGATGGACGGCGAACAGGTGGCGGGGATTTGCTTCTGCAGCCCCAAGACCGATGAGGACCCGGAAATGGCCTGGGTGAACACGTTGGGGGTATGCCGCCCGTGGCGCAAACACGGCGTGGGGTTAGCACTGCTCAACCATGCCTTTGCCAACTTCTGGCAGCGCGGCACCCGCAAGGTGGGGTTGGGCGTGGATGGCTCGAGCTTGACGGGCGCCACGCGCCTGTATGAGCGAGCGGGGATGCGCATTGCGCGACAGTTCCCGCTCTATGAGAAGGAACTGCGCGCCGGAGTCGATCTGGCCAGACAAAAGCTGGATTGATTATTCCCACGAAAACAGAACACGCCGCGCGAAGCGCGGCGTGTTGTCTTTCCGGGTTATCATCAGTTTTCTTCCCAATCTTTGAGGGCGTCGGCGTCGTGCAGGGTGATATGCGCCTGGGCATCGCTGCTGATGAGCCCGCTGCGCTTGAGTGAAACCATCACCTGGTTAACGCGCTTGCGCGAGGCGCCCACCAACTCGGCGATTTCGCCTTGCGTGAGGCGGATGGGGATATAGATGCCTTCGGGGCGCACTCGCCCATAGTTTTCGGCAATGAGCAGCAGTTGGTTGACCACTCGCTCGGGAATGGTCAACGAGGCAAGAATCTGGCTTTGTTCGGTGGTGCGGCGCAGGCGTCCGCTGAGAATGCGCAGCAAGTTCTGAGAAAGGTCGGGGATGGTCTGGAGCGCCTCCTGAAAGTGGCTGCGGCTCATCCATGCCACTTGTGTCTCTTCGAGGGTGATGACGCTGGCCGAACGCCCGGCGCTGTCGAGCACGCTCAGCTCTCCAACCGTGTCGCCGGGGCCCATCAGGTTGACGATGACATCTGTACCGTTGATTTGCGGTATGTAGATTTTGACGGTGCCGCTCAAGATGAAGTAAACCACTTCGCCGGGGGTTCCGGCGATCATCAACTCCATGCCCTCCGGAAAGGTGCGCCGGTACAGGCGAGCCGCAATCCAGGCTTTCTGTGAGGCGTTCAGCCCTGAAAATAGTTGGATATGATCCAGCCCTTCGAATGTTTCCATCGCTGCACTCACCGAGGACCATGCAACCCGGCGCAGTCCAATTACGGCGACCATTGCATCCCTCCTCAATATTATACGCCGAAAAGATTTCAGGTTTCCCCTCCACTTTCTGTTTAAAAAGTGGTGGGAAAGTCAGGGGGGATTTATCGCACCATGATTGCGGTTGATACCGGAATGGGGGCGCCTACCAGCTCGATCTCCAGGCCTTCACGGGCTACCAGCGTGCCCGGCTGAATGGTTTCCACCTGGTTGGCGATGCGATCCAGTTGGTCGTCATCGTACTCGGGGGCATGGTGGAACAGCACCAACTGCCCGGCTTGCGCGGCGCGAGCGGCTTCGATGGCGATGCTGGTGGTGGAGTGTCCATACCCTTGGGTGGTGGCGATGCCTGGCAGCAGGCCCAGGTAGTGCTCATCGGTGTACTGGGCGTCGTGGATCAGCAAGTCCGTGCCCAGGGCGAAGCCAGCCAGGCGGCGGTCACCGTTGACATAACCTTCTGTGTCGGTGGCGTAGACCAGGGAATGATCACGCCAATCGACGCGGTAATGCAGCACGCCGTTGGGGTGCGCATAGGAACGCAACACGCGCACGCGCACCAGGTCGGGATCGCCAAAGCGGGCGCGGGGGTCCAGTGCGCTGCATACCAGCGTTCCGCCCACCGATTCGCCCATTAGCAAAATGTCCTTTTCGCGCAGCGTGCCAAAAGAAAGGTTTCCGTTCAACTCGGATAGGCTGACCGGGAAGTACGGAGGTTTCATTACCCTTGAAAGGGTGTCCAGCGGGCTGGAGTCCATGAAGTCGGGGCCTAGCACGGTCAGGCGGGAAGCAGTTAGCAGCGCCGGCACGAAGAAGGGGAAGCCCTGGGTGTGGTCGTGGTGTAGGTGGCTGAGCAGCAAGGTGGCTTCCACCGGCTGCCCCGACTGCTGGGCGCGGCGGGCCAGTTCCTTGCCCAGCCCGATGATGCCGGTGCCGCTGTCAAAAATCAAGGTGTAGCCGTTGACCGACACTTCCACGCAGGAGGTGTTGCCTCCGTAACGAGCAGTGGACGGTCCCGGAGTGGGATAGCTGCCGCGTACACCCCAAAAGCGAACTTTGAACCCCTTGTTGATCATAGATACCCTCTCCCTCGCGAAACGATAAAAGATGCCAAGAAACCGGTCAGCCTGGGGAAGTTTCCGCGCTTCATGCCTGACTGAGTCGTTTCTTTGTCTGTTACAATCGTATTATCGGGGTAAAGTGAGCATTCACAAAGGAAGTTTTTCTCACCCTAAACGAGAATAAATTCTCACAGGAGTTTGTAATTCGCTATGCCGAACCTCATTGAAGTCCAGGTCGAACTGGCTCGCGCCGGGCGGGAGCCATCCATGATTTGCCGCGTGCCATCGGGATGGGTGCTGTTGGCGGGCAGGCAGTATTTGCGCGGGTACTGCATGTTGATGGCCGATCCGGTGGTGCCTTCTATCAATGCGCTTGACCACGCTCGCCGTGCCGAGTTCCTCTGCGACATGGCGACGGTTGGAGATGCTTTGGTTGCAGTCGTGGGCGCTTACCGGGTGAATTACTTTCTAGGTGGCAACACCGAACCGGCGCTGCACGCGCACATCATCCCGCGCTATCTGAGCGAGCCGGAAGATATGCGCCGAGAGGGTTTTTGGTCTTATCCGCAGGAGATGATTGATACCGTTCGTTTTGACCTTGAGCGCGACCGGGAATTGATGCGCCAATTGGCGGCGGCAATCCAGGGTTAAGTTTGCGTCTCTGTTCCCTAGCCCTCGCTGCTTCGGCGCCCTGTCGAGGGCTAGGGAGAGGGCTAGGGTGGAATTGCGGATTAGGTTTAACCGAAGCTTACCCTCATCCCCACCTTCTGCCTACGGCATGCTTCGCGATCCCTAAAAGGGAGAAGGGGCAGAGCGGAGTGCTACAAGAATCTATCCTGCTTCTTCGCTGCGGTCGGTGGCCAGGGGCGGCTCGACCGAAAGGGCCGACACCTCGGCGCGCAGTTCGGGGGTCATGTCGATGTCCATGGACTTAAGCGAGCCTTCCAACTGCGACAGGTTTCGCGCGCCAATGATCGGAGCCGTCACGCCGGGATGGGCTGCCGCCCAGGCCACCGCCAGGGCGGCCGGGTCGAAGCCGCGCTCTCGGGAGAACTGTGTGAAGCGCCCGGCGGTCTCGTAAATTTCATCTCCGGCGTAGCGCTTGATATACATCTGATTTTCCACCAGCCGACCTGACTCGGGGCGCACCCCGGGCGCATACTTGCCGGTGAGCAGCCCCCCGCCCAGCGGGCTGTAGGGAATCACACCCAGCCCTTCGGATTGTGCCAGGGGCAGAATTTCCACCTCGGCCTGGCGCTTGACCAGGTTGTACATTGGTTGGATGACCGCGAATGGCGCCCAGCAGTGCCGGGCTGAGATGCCCAGCGCTTTGGCAATTTGCCAGGCGGCGAAGTTGCTCACACCGGGGTAGAGGACCTTTCCGGCGCTGACCAGGTCGTCCAGCCCGCGCAGAGTCTCTTCGATGGGGGTGTGCTCGTCGAAGTGATGGACGAAATACACGTCCAAATAATCGGTGCCCAGGCGCTTGAGGCTGGCTTCCACCGCCAGGCGCATGTTGCGCCGCGAGGCGCCACGAGCGTTGATGTCGCTGCCCATCGGGAAGTAGAACTTGCTAGTCAGGATGAGTTCGTGGCGCGCGCCCTGCGACAGCCGCCCCAGAATTTCTTCGGCCCGCCCGCCCGAATAGGTGTTGGCGCAGTCGAAGATGTTGATGCCGGCATCACGGCAGCGGGCAAACAAGGCCGCCGAGGTGGCCTCGTCGGCGTCGCCGCCAAAGGACATGGTCCCAAAACACAACTTGCTGACCTGAATGCCGGTTGAACCGAGAAAGGTATATTTCATATCAACCTCCAATGGGTGGGGTTAAGAAGCGGTTTGTGGGGTTGGGTTTTGGACCCGGGCGATGATCTCGCGGTGCAGGGAGATGTTTTCCAGGTAGGTGTGCTTGAAGATGGTATCTTCGGGGATCATGGCGTGCTTGCGCATCATCTCGTCGTAGGCTCTCTGGAACAACTCGGCGGCTTCTTGCATCTGCCCGTTGGCCTCCAGGGCCAAACCGCGGCGGTAAAGCACTTCTTCGCTGGTGCATTCGATGATTTGCACAAAGCCAAAGCGCTCAAATAATTCCATCGACTGGCTGGAGCTTTCCAATGCCTTCTGCAAATGAAACTGGCTTTCGGCTTCATCCGACAGGCAGCGGGCCAGTTCCAGGTGGGCCGCGGTAGCCTCGCATGCAGCAGCTAACTGGTACTGGCGCGACACCAGGTTCTCTTCTGCCAGCGTGTGAATGCGCGAGACCATCTCCAGCGCCCAACGCAGGCTGGCCTCGTCTCCGCGCGTATTGGCCAGGATGGCCGAAACAAGGTACAATCCGGCTCGCCCAATGTCCAGGGGATTCTTTTCGGCCAGTGGATGGCACTTCTTCAGGATTGCTTCTGCTTCCTGCAATTCGCCCAAGGCAACCTTCACCTGGGCCATGCGCAGCAGGCTGAATAGATTCTCTTCATCTTCTTCCCATCCGCGCAGCGAGTCTTCGAGCAAGGCCAGCCCGCCCTGGTAATCGCCCAAATATATGCCGTGGAGCTGTCCGCAGAACATGAGCGCGCTCACTTCGGTGAGGCGTTCCCCAATCTCGCGGGCCATTTGCAGGCGTTTTTGCTCAAACTCGGTCAACTGCCGGTAGTAATCTCCGCTGCGTTCGTACTGTTCGCTCAAGCCGCGCAGAACATCGATTTCGAGGCCTTTATCGTCCAACTGCTTGAGGATGGGCAGGGCGGCCTCCAGATATTCCATGTTGCGCTGGATGTCATCCATGCCGTAGCCGCTGCCGATGTTGAGCAGCATGATCACTTCGGAACGCTGATCGCCCAGTTCGCGAGCCAGGTCCAGTGCGCGTTGAGCGGTCTCCCGGTAGAGAGGATTACGTAACAGGTAAGCGCAGTTGGTCAGGCTCATCAGGCTGCGCAACTCGCGTTCGCGCGCACCGATCTTGCGGGAGAGGTCCAGGGCGCGTTGAGATATTTCCAGGCCCTTTTCCAGTTGTTGGCGGTTGGGGTTGGTTACTTCGGGTTGACGAAGCAGCGCGTCGATCATCCAGGGGGTGTTGTCTTTCATCTTTTCAGCCAGCGGGAGCAGCGCGCGCGCATCCGCGTTGCCTGCGGCGATACTGCCCATGCGGTAATGAATGTCGATACGTCCATCCAGAATTTCGAACTTCATGGAAAATGCGGCTTCAATCCGCCCGTGGGGTGCAGAGGTGCTCTCAATCGTCTCCACCAATTCATAAGCCCGGTTGTAGTGCGCCAGCGCGTCGGCATTCGCATAGATAGCCTGTGCCTGGCGAGCTGCCTGCAAGGTATAGTACAACTCTTTTTCTGCCCGGCCTGCGTTGCGGTAGTGATAGGTGAGCAGGCCGTCGTAACCGGAGAGCACGTTGGAGCTTATGTTATTCTCAATATATTCGGCAATGCGCAGGTGGTAAGCGGAGCGCTGGGAGGAGAGCATGCTCTCATAGGCGGCATCGCGCATCAGGTTGGAGCGGAAGGCGTATTGCATGCCTAACTCGGACACCTGACCATTTTCCTGGATGATTTGGGCGCGCTGCAGCCCGGCCAGGATTCTCTTGAGCGGATACGTTTCACCCACCAGTTCCTGCAAAACGCTGAACCAGAACACCGAGCCGATGATGGACGCTACCTGGAGAACATCTTTTTCATCCGGAGCCAGGCGGTCGATGCGCGAGGATAGCAATGTTTGCAGGCTGGCGGGCAGATCCAGCGAGTTAATCTGCCCGGTCAGGCGCCATTTCCCGGTGCTCTCCTGCCGGACCAGAATGTTCTGGTCCACCAGCGAGTAGATCAGTTCCTGGATATAGAAGGGGTTTCCTTCGGAATTGTTGATGATGAGGGCTTCCGTTTCCTTGGGCAGTACGCGGGAGCCGATCATCGAGTTGATGAAGGCCCGGCTTTCATCATGGTTGAGGGGCATCAATTCAACCCGCTTCAGACGATGGGGGTATTCGGTTTCGAGGAAATGGTCAAACTCCCAAATGGGGGTGTCACGCTCGGAGCGGAAGATGATGACCCACAAGAGGGTTTCGCTGTCGCACAGCGGCAAGCAGTAGCGCAGCAGGTCCAGCGAAGCGGCTCCGGCCCAGTGCATGTCGCGCAGCACCACCACCAGCGGGCCTTTTTTGGACAGCCCTTCCAGCAAGCTGCGCGTGGCCACGAAGAATTGCTGGCGCAGCGACTCGGCTTCGAGGTAGCGCACGCGTTCGGCAAACTCTTCTTCCACGGGCAGCGTCAGGAAGGAGGCCATATACGGGTAATGCTCGGGGGTCTTGTCACCCCACACTTCCTGACAACGCATGCGCAGTTGATCGCGGATTTCTTCTTTCGAATCGCCCTGCCGAACCCCCAACCAGTTGAAGAGCAAGTCTCGCCAGACGTAGTAAGGAGTGGGTTGGCCAAAGGAGCGGCAGCGACCGTTGATCCAGGTGAGCGGGACGGTGGGCGGGGTGTAGCTGTCCTGCGCTTCGGCCAGCAGCGCGCCCTGGTGCAAGAAGTAGTCTTGCAACTCTTTGATCAGGTAAGTTTTGCCCACCCCTTTATCGCCAACCAGGGTGACAATCTGCCCGCGACCAACGTACAGGTCTTCGACGCTGCTTTTGAGGATACGCATCTCTTTTTCGCGCCCCACCATGGGCACGTTGATACCAAAGGTGTGGTCCATTCGGGCTTGCGTCTCGCCCGAGGGTATCCCGATGGGGCGGTAGACCGCGATGGGCTGGCTGACGCCTTTGACGGAGATGGAACCCAGCGCTTCCCAGTCGAACTTGGTCGCCGTCTGGCGGTGCGCCGATTCACTGACCAGCACGGTACCGGGTTGGGCGGCAGCTTCCAGGCGGGCGGCGACGGCAATGGCCATGCCCATGGCCGTGTCTTCGCTGTGCTGGCGGGCATTTCCCACCCGGGTAACGATCACATCGCCGGTGTTGACTCCAATGCGCATTTGGATTTCGCGACCATTTTCTTCGGGCAGCTCTGAAGCAAAGCGCTTGATGGTTTGCTGCATGGTCAGCGAGGCCAGAATGGCCCGCTCGGGGTCATCTTCATTGGCGGAGCCCACGCCAAAAAAGGCCACCAGACCGTCTCCACGGAATTGATCGACCACGCCGCCGAACCGGTAGATTTCGCCTTCCAGAATGTTTAGAATGCGGTTCATCAAATCGACCCATGCCTCGGTGCCCAGCCGTTCCAGCAGGGTGGTTGAGCCGGTCATGTCGGTGACTAGGACGGTGACAACCTTTTTCTCGCCTTCCAGGGGTGCGACTGTGGGCGGAGGCGGCAGCTCAAAGGCCCCGCTGGCGGGCGGCACAATGCTCTCTGGGAGCGCCAGGGGCAGGTCGCTGCCGGCGGCCAAGGGCTGACCGCATTTTCCGCAGTAGCGGAAAGCGACCGGGTTGGTGAATCCGCACGACTTGCATGCTTGCGCAAGGCGCGTTCCACACATGCCGCAAAAGAGCATTTCGGCCGGGTTGTCGAATCCGCAGTTAGAACACTTCATCTTTACCTGTTACTGCTCAGCCCTTTGGGGGAAGAAACCGAATTTTTTAGTGTTTGGTGGGGGGAAGCCCCCCCCAACACAAAAAAATAGGGGCTTTTATACCAGGGCCGGAGT
>JAEXTI010000325.1 GCA_023406965.1 Chloroflexota bacterium | reverse complement strand
TACGCATGAATTCCTGGTACAAATCGCCTTGCCCGCCCGGTCGCACCACGTCGATATACAACTGGTAGCTTCCATCGCGTTCATAGACGTTCAGCGAGCCGTGGGCTTCAATAGACATGCCGTTTTGCAGGGGCACTGCGATTCGCGCCGCTTGCGTGCGCCAGATGACGCAACGCAGCGCCGAATTGGCATCCTTGAGGGTCAGGTAGATGTGGCCCGAGGAAGCTCGGGTGAAATTGGAAATTTCACCCTGCACCCACACGTCCTGTAGGAGCAGGTCCTGTGAGAACAGTTCACGCAGGTAGCGAGTCAACTCTGAGATCAGTAATGGGCGGGGCATTGAGTCCATAGGTCAGAATGATAAAGATACCAAGCTTATCCTTGCCTGTCAACAAGTTTATGCCATCAGGAATTCCGTTCTAGAATAACCCCCTAAAATGTCATTGCAGACGGGTTTGCGCCAAAGTAATCTCGTTTTTGATCAAACAAATTTAAGGCGAGATTGCTTCGATGCCTTCGCAAAGCCTTCGGCATGTCGCAATGACACTATGTGGAGGTGAAATGGTCAGGCATAGACAACTCCTGCCGGCCACAAATTGCCCCCCCAAAAAGACACTTCTTCCCTGCTTGCCTTATGTTAGAATAAATAGTGTAACTATTCAGTCCCTGGTAGAAAAGTTCTGAATTTGTGATGTTTGATCGGGCTTCGCCCCATCAAACATCACAAATTCAGCCTCTAACCCAGAGGGCTGAGCAGTAAATCTTCTTATATGCAAAGCACATTCGGGGGGAGGTTGGTTTGTTAGCTGGGCATTGACGAATAAGGAACGGGAGAATGCAAACGCTTTGGACACCCTGGCGGATGAAATATATGATGGATCCTGTTAAATCGGCGGAGTGTGTCTTTTGTCGGGCCGTCAAGCAAGCAGATGGCGCCGATAACCTTGTCGTTTTGCGCGGCGAGAAGGCTTTCGTTATTCTCAACCGCTATCCCTATACCAGCGGGCATATCATGGTGGTGCCCTACGAGCACCAACCTTCTTTTGAAAACCTCGACTCAGCCACGCGCGCCGAGATCATGGAACTTATGAACATCATGATGGTCAGTTTGCGGGCAATTTACAGCCCCTCGGCCTTCAACATTGGCGCAAACATTGGCGAGGCTGCCGGAGCGGGCATTGCCGCGCACGTCCACCTGCATGTCGTGCCGCGTTGGTCTGGCGACAATAACTTCATGGCCACCATTGGCGAGACCCGCGTACTGCCCGAAGCACTGGCCGATACCTACCGGCGCATCCGCCGCCAGTTGCAAAAAGCCGGTCTGGTCGATTCTGACTAGACCTCCCCTTTCCAAAGCATGACCGCCAGCCCTTCGCGCGAGCGAGTCAACCAGATCAACCTTGTTACCAAGCGCTTCAAGCGCCGGTAGTAAGTGGTTAATTCTTGGTCTTCTAAAAGGCAAAACCAAAACCGGGCGTAGAATTCTGCCAACCCGCTGCGGCAGGTCAGATACAGCGGCGGCCCGGCAGATGCCTGGAGCGTCTCGATCAAGCGCCGCGAAACGCCCCTGCCTCTCCAGGAAGGCACGACCACCAGCGAGGCTAACTCGCGGGTTCCGTCGCTATGCGGTTTCACCTGGGCGCAGCCAATCACTGCCCCGGCTTCATCCACCGCCAGCACAAAGCGCCGCCAGTTGATCCCCAACGGGTTCAACCTTTCAGAGAAGATCAAGCGCCAGATGGCAGCCCGGTCTGCTCGTTCGGCTTTGCGCAACTCGACCGCGGCCCCGCTCATTCGTGCCTGCTTAGTGGGGGGTCTTGAGAAGTTGCGTTCATCCTAGCGGGTGACGGTGAAGACAACGGTCGTCGAGGTGGCCATGTTTCCCGCCGGGTCGTAGGCGCGCGCCTCCAGCCTGTGCTCTCCCGTCGATGCCTGCCAGGCAAAGCTGTATGGAGCCGTCAGGTTCTCGCCTACCTGGCTGCCGTCCACCCACCACTCCACTCGCCTGACGCCCAGCGCGTCGCTGGCTTCGGCCTGGAAGGTGATATTCCGGCTGGCCGGCATCTGGATCGTTGCCTGGACCAGTGGGTAGGTGATGTTCACCAGGGGCGCGGTATTATCTACCGTCACCTGGATAGTTGCGTTCTCAATCGTCTGGTCTTCACGTACCACCAGCAAGCGCAGCGCATAGAGGCCTTCCAGCCCGTCGGTATCCCAAACGCCCAACAGACCGTCTCGTACCGGGCTGGTTCCATCCAGCGAAACCTGCATCCAGGTTTCAGGGTTCAACCCCGACCCGGCCTGCAGTCGGTAAACCTGGAAGCCATCGCCCGCAGCCGTTCCGCGCAGATCCACCTTGCCGCTCACATAAGCGAATAATTGCGGTGCGGTCAAGTTGACATCTGCGGATGGCGGGGGCGGCTGAATGGCGTCGTAGACTTCGGGCGGCACGTCCACCCCATTTTCGGCGGCCCAGGCGCGCGCCTGGTAGGGTGTTACCATATATACCCGTTCGTCAATCAGTTCGGCGGGGGTGAACACTGTTGCCAGCCGGCCTGTCTCGCGGTTGATTTGTACCACCTGGAAGAGGGTATCGGCAGCGGTGGGTTCGTTGCCGCTCAGGAAGATTTCTTCCACCAAGTTCGGGCAGGCTGCCGTGGGCAGCATCCCCGAAGGATCGCACACGGTCAGGTGGGTCAGGCCTTCGGGCTGGGTCCAATCTTGTACGGGCAGGTCTCGATCCGAATATTGCAGCAGCGCGTACCACATGGCCCCTGCCTGGCGTGGGTCCAGCCTGGCCTCGGATGAAGCATCGGCGGGCAGCCCCAACCAGAACACCGCCACATGATCCCGAGTATAGCCCGCGGCCCATACCTGGCTGCCATCATCAATCTGCCCGGCTTTGGCTCCCGCCGGGCGGCTGATCTCAAATGGGTTGGGATAGCCCAGACTGGTGCGCCGGGCCGCTTCATCGCTGAGCACGTCATGCACCAGATAAGCCAGGGCCGGGCTGATCACTGCCGTGTGCTCTGGAACGCTGTTATCGACCAGTACCCGCCCGTTGGCATCTTCCACAAACAGTACCGGCTGCGGTTCCAGGGTTCCCCCTCCAGCCGGGCGGCCACCGCTTAACTGGCCCAGCGAGGGGAATACGCTGTAGGCCTGGGCCAATTCGAGAGTCGTCAGCCTTCCGCCAGAGCGCAGCAGGCCGCTGTCCTGCTCATCAGCCAGCCCGCTCAAGCCCAGGTTAGACGCCAGCCGCCACACATTCCCAGCGCCCACTTGATCCAGAATCTGGGTTACCGGTGTGAGAATGTCGTTGGCCAGGGCGGTGCGCAGTCGCATGGGACCGCGGAACTGTTCGTCTGAGGGGGCTTCGGTGAGGGGGTCATCCACGGGGGGCAAATCCCACACCAGGCTGGCCGGCCCGTAGCTGTAAGCAAAGGAGGTCAGCGCCACAAACGGGCTGAGCAGCGATCCCGGCTCGTGAGCGGTCAGGTAGGCTGTTTCGCCCTCCAGGGTGGTGTCTCCCAGTAGCGCCAGCACCTCGCCGCTGTCTTCATCCAGTAGGGCTGCGCTCACGGCGGCGCTTTCAGGCGCATCCAACGGCAAGTTGAGTGTGGGCA
>JAEXTI010000283.1 GCA_023406965.1 Chloroflexota bacterium | reverse complement strand
CCCGAATAAATGGCCTTTCGACGGAGCCTTGGGCAAGAATATCATGGGCTACCGCGGGAAGGACAGCACTTTCGAGGACCTTTCCTGGCTGCGTAAGACCGTAGATGAATCGCCTTTCCCGAATCTGGAACTGCATCTGACCGAGTGGAATTCGTCGCCCAGCCCGCGCGATTTGGTGCACGATACGGCCTTCATGGCCCCCTTCATCGTTTATAACCACGTTCGCTGCCTGGGGCGGGTCGATTCGCTGGGCTTTTGGACCTTCACCGACGTGTTCGAGGAAGGCGGAGCCGGGGATACGCTCTTCCACGGCGGCTTCGGCATGATCAACGTGCTGGGCTTGAAGAAGGCTTCTTACTACGGCTACTGGTTCCTGGCCCAATTGGGCACGGAATGCCTGGCGCGCGGCGAGGATTACATCGTCACGCGCAAGAATGGGCGCCTCCAAATCATGATGTGGAATTACGCCTTCTATACTGAGGCCATGCAAAACGGCGACCGCTCCCAATTAAGCCTGCTCAGCCGTGACGGCATCTTCGAAGATCCCGGCGAGCGCAGCTTTGAGATCAGTTTGCCCGACCTGGCGGGACGCTGCAAAGTGCTGGAGTACCGTTTTGATCGCGAGCACGGCTCGGCCTTCGACGCCTGGCTGCGCAACGGCGCGCTGCCTTACCCGGATGCGCGCGAACTGGAAATATTGCAGCAGCAGGCCGTCCCCAACGGCACGATCAGCCTGCACGAGGGCGGCGCCTTCCAGCGCACGATCAGCCTCGCTCCGCACGGAGTCACTTTGCTGGAGTTGGCGCTAACCTCATAAATTGGTAACACAAAAGACCCTAAGGGTTTTCAAAACCCTTAGGGTCTCTAAATGATTATTCAATCTCAATGTCTGTCCTCTCAAAAATCGACAAAACACAACCAGCACATACCCGCCTGCTCCTCTGGGACTTCGACGGTACGTTAGGCTACCGCGAAGGGGGCATGTGGACGGCGTCCCTGTTCGAGGTGCTCCAGCGCGAGGAGCCCGGCCTGGCAGTGGATATCGAGCAGTTGCGCCCGTACATGCAGCGCGGCCTGCCTTGGAACGAGCCTGAATGCCCGCACCCGCATCTTTCCACTGCCGATGCTTGGTGGTCATCCGTTGAGCCGCTGTTTGCTGAAGCCTACCGCGGCGTGGGTATTCCGACCCAGCGCGCCGATGAGTTGTCCCGCCACTTTCGCGGCGTATATACCAACCTGGAGCGCTGGCGGCTGTTCGATGACACCCTGCCCACCCTGCGGACTATGGCAGAGCAGGGCTGGCGGCAGGCCGTCCTTTCCAATCACGTTCCCGAGCTGCGCGGCATCGTGGCGCACCTGAGCCTGGATGGGCTGGTGGAGCGGATTTTCAACTCGGCCGAGACCGGCTACGAAAAACCGCATCCGCGCGCGTTTGAAATCGCCTTGCAGGCCTTTGGCCCGCTGGAGCAGGTGTGGATGATCGGAGACAATTTTCGGGCCGACGTGCTGGGCGCACAGGCGTTGGGCGTGCCAGGCATCCTGGTGCGCCATGCGCACCCGCAAGCCGAGCACTTTGCTGAGGATTTGTCGCAAGTGATGAACCTTCTACCCAAACCCTAAGGGTCTCGGAAGACCCTTAGGGTTTTCTGGAAACACCAGGAAACCCCATGACTCTCGACTCCTTTGACAACTTCGACCACTACTGCCAACACTTCATGGACCCAGACTTCTGGACGCCGCACGTGCTGGACGTGTGCGCGCGGCACAGCTTCCTGGCGGAATCCATCCGCCCGGGGCTGGCGGGCACCTATCCCACCTTCATCGTGGCCGAGCGCTGGGTGGTCAAGTTCTTCGGGCGGCTGTTTGACGGCCAGCAGGCCCACGCCGTGGAACAGGCCGCCGGGCGCCTACTGTGCGGGTGGCAAACCCTGCCGGTGGCCCAAATCCAGGCCGAGGGGCAGTTGCGGGACGAGTCCGGCGGCTGGCCCTGGCCTTACCTGGTGTATAACTTTCTGCCCGGCGTCAGCATTGGCGAGGTCTACGAGCAGGTTCTGCCCGAAGAGAAGCTGCGCCTGGCGCGTGACATGGGCCGCGTGGTGCGCGAACTGCACGACCTGCCCCTGCCCGCCGAAGGCCCGCTGCGCCGCGATTGGGCGCCTTTTCGCACGTTTCTGAGCGAGTTATATACCACTTGCCCGGCGCGTCTGGCGGAGTGGAAAGCTCTACCGCCGCATTTGCTTGCCCAGGTAAATGGCTTCCTCCCGCCCCTGGACGAGTTGATCGACGAGTCGGCGCCGCCGCGCTTTTTGCACGGCGACCTGACCCGCGACCACCTCCTGGGGCAGGTGCGCGAAGGGCGCTGGATCACCAGCGGCTGGATCGATTTTGGCGATGCCCGCGCCGGAGATCCATTCTACGAATGGGTGGCTCTGCATCTGGACCTGTTTGGCGGAAATTGCGCCCTGTTGAGCGCCTTTTTGGATGCATACGGTCTACCGGCGGCCCAGGGCAGCAGTTTTGCCCACCGGGCCATGGCCTACACACTGCTGTTCCCCTTCAACGTCACGGGGATGCACATGGAAAGGCATTCCGAACTGGCCGGATACGCCACGCTGGAAGAACTGGCCGAGAAAATTTGGGGTGCTTAGAAAAGATGTGACAGGTTGTTAAACCTGTCACATCTGAGTTAGCCCCACATTGTGTGGACACTAGCAGTACAAATTTGCTGTTTATGAACTTCCTGCTGAAGCAAGGATATGGTCTATTATGCCATTTTTAGTAAAAAAAATCGCAATTCTCGAAACACGATCACCATGAAGATCGTATGTACAGTCGTATGCGACTCTTGTATAGCGGTATTGCTGTGGAGAGCTACACTGAATTTCATAATCTCCAAGTAATTCATCTACTTCGGCTTGATTGGACGATGCTCTCGGTAAACTTCGTAGATAGGCTTTGATATCATCAAAGAATTCCGGCGCGTAGACAATTGCCCCCGGTTGGCAGCGCGAATCTTGAGCGGGCAAACCCAGCTTGTTACACATGTCTTGGACAACTTCTGCCGATAACGGTGTAGTCTTGGATTTGTATTCGGCAATATACCGTTCTTGATCGTAGGCCTGTTTAATAAAGATAATCTGTTTGACTATGGGATGCACTGTCAACATGTAGTACGTCTGATGTGAAATGCTCCTAAGAAGCCGCAGCAACTTCAAAGGTTTGCACATTAACACCGAAATCAATACGCAACAAATGGCGCAGTAAATGGGCAGTCATCTTGGTGATCACCCGCGTGGTCAAGCCCTGGACGGTTTTTGCCAGCAGCCGCTCGATGTTCCTACCAGTGTCTTGGACTTCATGGAACACACCTTCGATCCGTTCGCGGATCTTGCTTAGCCACCGATCTAGGCCAGGGCTGTTCTGATACTTCTGATTGGAGCGGCGTGGCGTCCAGATCAGGTTGTTGGTTTGATCGAAGATACTCGTTTGCCACTTGAGGCCCAGGAAGCCTTTATCGGCAAACAGGTCGCAACAGGAAAGGTAGTCGATGATGGTTTCTGCAGCTGCCCGCTCATCGGTGTTGGCGGGAACCAGGTCGTAGACCATTGGAATGCCGTTCAAGGTCGTCACCGTCACCAGCTTGTAGCCAAAGTACTTCAGATTGCGGCTGGCGCACTTACCATAATTGGCGTTTCCGGCGAAGTCGCTGCGCCGTTTGTCGCGTTTATAGCCCAAGACCGGCACGGGTTTGGTATCCAGTAGGTAACGGTTGTGTAAATGCCATCCTTTTTGTACCACCCAGTAGCGCCGCAGTTGCTCCACCAG
This sequence comes from Chloroflexota bacterium, assembly GCA_023406965.1. The sequence continues at coordinate 369 of JAEXTI010000283.1, read as the reverse complement.
TAAGCGCAACGACCGGGCACGGCGATTGTACTGGCTTTGATCCACCAACTTAGGAAACAGAGCCAGATAGTTGGCACGAATAAAGCCCACATATTGGGTTTCGCTGGGAAATGGAATGAACTCTTGCACTAACATCAACGTAATCATCTCGCTGTCGGTAAACTCCGGTTTCGCGCCTGCTTTCCCAATCAACAGTTTGTGTCCTTCACTCTTGTACCAGTCATCCACCAGCACGAAAACGATGGTAATCAGGTCGATCATGGGTATACTTATCATGGGAATGCTCCTGTTGAAGATTTTGGTTGGCACCTTTAATCTTCGGGTCATTCCCGCTTTTCGTCAACCCACTTTTGATTTCACATCAGACGT